>CAMWWJ010000136.1 GCA_947177925.1 uncultured Lachnospiraceae bacterium | reverse complement strand
TGCTTAGAAAGCGTGCCCCTAAGAATATCCTATGCGCTGCCAGCTCCCACCTCCTCTTTTCAAACACTTCCTATTAGAAAACCAATTCCAAATAAAAAAATCCCGCCAAAGCAGGATTCTTTTTCATTCCACATTTTATTCCCCATTCGCCTTTTCCACCTGGGCAATAGCAGTTTTATTCATTGGAATACGGCAGTTCTTGTTATTACCAAACTCTACGATTACCGTATCATCCGAATCATCAATATCAATGATTATTCCATAAAAGCCACTTGTAGTCAAAATGCTGTCGCCTGTTTCCAGCTTGGAAAGCATGGCATTTATTTTTGCCTGCTCCTTTTTCTGGGGGCGAATCATTACAAAATAGAAAAACGCAATGATTGCAACAAGATATACTACCAAAATCACTCCTGACAAACCGCCTGCCGCCTGTGCCGAATCTGCTGTTCCTGACAAAATCATATTGGTTACCTCCTAGTCTGTTCGTAATTGCACTAAAGGACATCATACACAAAAGTCCCGATTACTTCAAGTATTTTTATAAAATTTTCATGCTTTCCAGCATCTGCTTTTTGTATGCTGCAAACCTGCCCTCATCCAGTGCTTTACGGATATCTTCCATCATGTGATTGTAAAAATACAGATTATGCAAAACGCAAAGCCGCATTCCAAGCATTTCCTTTGCTTTTAACAAGTGCCGGATATAAGCTCTGGAGTAAGTCCTGCAGGCCGGGCAGCCGCAGCCCTCTTCAATAGGTGCATCGTCCAGCTCATATTTGGCATTGAATAAATTTATCTTTCCGAATCTGGTGTATAAATGTCCATGCCGTCCGTTTCTGGTAGGATAAACGCAGTCAAAAAAGTCCACTCCCCGCTCCACTCCTTCCAGTATATTGGCCGGAGTTCCGACTCCCATCAGATAAGTGGGCTTATCCACTGGAAGATACGGAACAGTCTCTTCCAGTATATAATACATTTCCTCATGGGTTTCTCCTACCGCAAGCCCTCCGATGGCATAACCGTCCAACTCAAATTCACTGATCTGCTTTGCATGTTCCCTTCGAATATCCGCAAACACAGCTCCCTGATTGATTCCAAACAACAATTGCTTTTTATTGATGGTATCTTCTAAGCCATTCAATTTTTTCATTTCATTTTTGCAGCGGGCAAGCCACCTGGTAGTACGTTCAACAGAAGCCATCACATAATCTCTGTCAGCCTTGCTGGAGGGGCACTCATCAAAAGCCATGGCAATTGTGGAGGCAAGATTGGACTGAATCCGCATGCTTTCCTCCGGTCCCATAAAAATCTTACGGCCGTCCACGTGGGACTGGAAATAAACCCCTTCTTCCTTAATCTTTCTTAGTCCCGCTAAAGAAAATACCTGAAATCCTCCTGAGTCGGTAAGAATGGGCCTGTCCCATACCATGAACTTGTGCAGTCCCCCTAATTTTTTTACAACCTCATCTCCGGGACGTACATGAAGATGGTACGTATTGGATAACTCCACCTGTGTCCCTATCTGTTTCAGGTCTTCCGTGGAAACAGCTCCTTTGATTGCAGCTATGGTTCCCACATTCATAAAAACAGGGGTCTGAATGACCCCATGTACTGTTTGAAATTCGCCTCGTTTGGCTCTTCCTTCCTGCTTTAATATCCGATACATATTTCCCTCTTATTATTCGTTGATTTCTTCTACAAATTCTTCTAATGTCAGTTCCCTTTCCGTCATAATGGCCGCTGCTTCCCTGCCCACATAACGAAAATGCCATGGTTCGTATTCAATGCCGGTAATATATTCTTTCCCTTTCGGATATCTTAAGACAAATCCATATTCATGAGCATGGGCTGCCAGCCACCTTCCGCCTTCCGTATCCGCAAAGCCTTCATTTAAAGAAGAATAGCCTTTGCATAGAAAATCTATGGCAAGTCCTATCTGATGCTCGCTGGCTCCCGGTACGGTAACAGTCTGGGAGCTGATTTGATAAGCTTCCAGGTAGGAATACCCCTGTCTCATGTAAGCTCTGATCTTTCGCTCAAATAATATCTGCTGACGATTAATATCCCGATAGGGTGAGCAGACAATCAGGCTTACACCGTCCTCCTTGGCTGCCTGAAGCATTTCCATAAGCTCGGGAATAATCCTCTCATCACATTGCATTTCCCCTCTAATAGTTCCAAGTGTAAAAGCATAATCATCCGGAATGGAATGATGCTTATTGATCAGCACAAGCTGCCAGTCATCACTGCTTAATTGACCTTTGACAGAATTTTCGGAAACACCTCCCAAATATTCTTCTCCCGCAGTAAGGATTTCATCAATGCTGAATTTATCCTCTTCCGTCACATATTCCAGTTCTGAATTTTCATAGCCCTCCATTACGTCCTTATCCTCAAGGATTGCCGCATCTTCGATATGATTTCCGGGCTTTTCCGTATTCAGGACTTCCTCCGGCATATCATATCCAACCGTTACCCCACCTTCGGAAACCGTCTTTTGCAAATCATTTCCCGCAAAGGAAAAGCTGGAGCTGATTGCAAAGACTACGCAGGCGCAAAAAATGCAGGCATATCTTTTTTTATTTTGGACACAATACTGTTTTGCATAATATATAACTAAATAAACTGTCAACAATATAAGGGATATGATTTTAAAAACTCTATTCTTTTTCCCAAATGCCATCAATCTGGCAGTTACTTTTCTTTTTTTCAATTATCTCATGCCCCATTTCACAGGATATCCCTGTACCATTCAAAGTTATTGACATAATTCTACCAAATATCATCTTTATGATATCATAATTTCTTTATTTGTACAGCACTTTTTTGTACTTAAATTGTGAATTTTTTTTGTTTTTTCATCACTTATTTTTCCTCTTCTGTATGTTGTTTCCATTCTTACAAAAATTTCAGTTGTAACCAAGAGATTTCTCCGCTATAATTGCCATGTAGCAGATTCGTTTTTCTGCAAAATAAATTTTTACCTTTTATCTTAGGAGGATTAACATGGCTGGTTCATCATTTGGAAAACATTTTACAATACAGACCTGGGGAGAATCCCACGGAAAAGCAATCGGTGTGGTAATTGACGGCTGTCCGGCAGGACTGCCTCTTTGTGAAGAGGATATTCAAAAACAGTTGGACAGAAGAAAGCCGGGACAGTCTAAATTTGCCACTCCCAGAAAGGAAGCGGACCAGGTAGAAATCCTGTCCGGAATATTTGAAGGAAAAACTACCGGTACTCCTATTTCCCTTCTGGTACCAAATACTTCTCAACGCTCCCATGATTATAGTGAAATTTCGACTTACTACAGACCGGGACATGCGGATTATACTTTTGACGAAAAATACGGATTCCGGGACTACCGGGGCGGCGGACGTTCTTCCGGCCGGGAAACCATCGGCAGAGTAGCTGCAGGCGCTATAGCCGGAAAGATCCTGAAACAGCTTGGCATTGATGTGACGGCTTATACAAAATCCATCGGTCCCGTTTCCATTGATATGGAACATTTCAACAAGGAAGCAATTACGCAAACCCCTACTGGAATGCCTGACTTCAAAGCTTCTTTGGAAGCAGAGGCTTATCTGGAAGCATGTATGAAAGAAACGGATTCCGCCGGAGGTGTTATTGAATGTATGGTAACCGGATGCCCTGCCGGAATCGGCGAACCGGTTTTTGATAAGCTGGATGCTGCTCTTGGAAAAGCCATTCTTTCCATCGGCGCCGTAAAGGCTTTTGAAATAGGTGACGGTTTTTTAACTGCCCGTTCAAAGGGAAGCGAAAATAACGATGCCTTTCAAATCATGGATGGCAGCATCGTAAAGAAAACAAACCATGCCGGCGGAATTCTCGGCGGCATCAGCGACGGCTCTCCCATTGTCCTTAGAGCTTACATAAAGCCCACCCCTTCCATTTATAAAACCCAGCAGACTGTCAATAAAGACGGACAGGAAATATCCGTCAACATTAAAGGCAGGCACGATCCCGTCATCGTCCCAAGAGCTGTAGTCGTAGTAGAATCCATGACTGCCATTGCTCTTTTGGATTTACTGCTGGAAAACATGAAATCGAAAATGGATTATCTGGAACGTATCTATACAGATAAATAGGTAGATAAAAAACAATGCCATGTACTAAAAAGCAATGGCATTGTTTTTTATTTCCTTATGACATATCAGGTTCATTCCCCGCCCTCTGTCTTTTTTTCTCCTTCCAGCTTATGGAAAATAATACAATTGGGCTGGTCAATCTTCATTTCCTTTCCATTCATTACTAAAAGTCCTTTTTTTAAATCTACATTAAAAAAAGTCATTGTATTTGTTTCATGGTTTAAGGATACCAAATGCTTATTATCCGGAAATAAAGCTGCATCCTTTGGATAATCCCCACTGATAGGCAGACAGAAATTTTTCGTCAGTTCCCCGCTCTTTCGATTGATATTGTAAACGATCACACTATTGTCTCCTGCATTGGAGCTGACTAAATACTGCTCATCCTCTGAAAAATTCAATGCGCTTGCAGCAGAGCCTCCCGCATGATATTTATTCAATGTGGAAATTGTCTGAATTTTTGTAAATTCGGGCGCATTTCCCAAATCCTCATATTTGTATACATCAATATAATTTTTCAATTCATGTACAATATAAACAAACTTACCATCCTTGGACATTTTAATGTGTCTTGGAGCCGATTCAATATCACTGCGAATCACATCAATGGGCTTTAATTTACCTGTTTTATGATCAAACTTATAAACATCTGTATGGTCCATCCCCAAATCGGCAGCCATCAGATACTTATTATCCCTTGTCATCTTTACACAGTTTACATGAGGCCTGAAATTCCGTTCCGCTATGCTTCCTAAGCCCTTGTGATAAATTTCATCCACAATTTTCCCGATTCCGCCGTCCTCTCTTAAACGAAGAACCGTAATCTTTCCATCATGATAGCCTGCAACGAATAAATATCTATCCTCATAATCGGTAGACAGATAGCAGCCTCTCATACCATTAATGGATCCATGATTGATCACTTTCAACGTTCCATCTTCTAAAATCCGGTATGACTCCACCCCGAAATCTGTTATGGAATATAAGTACCTGCCATTGTGGGATATGGTCACATAAGAGGAATTGGTAATCTTAACCTGATCCTTTTCCAACAGCCTGCCCTGTTTCATATCCACGTCATATATTTTAATCCCGTAATTATCTCCCATGGTATAGGTAGACACATAAGCAACATACTTTTCTTTTCTCATAAGAGCCTCCTGCTTTTCATTTCCTTTGTCCTGTTTGGGACTTGGTTTGATTATAGCACATTTCAAAGAAATTTGTGAATAGATTTTGCTTATGGCAGGAATTCATCCAGTTTTTCTATAGTGCTCTCTTCCAAATACTCTTTAATCTCAGCAAACTGTGAAGGAGACATGCTTCCGCCTGACTCAAAATAATCCAACAGGCATATTTCCAGTTCTTCACTGTTCAAATAGGGAATACAGCCTTTTAATCCCTCAAAAAACTCCTCCTTTGACAAAACTTTCATCAACTCTCTTTTCCCAAGCGTCCTCTTCATATAAGGCATGAACTCAAAAACGGCATCTGCACTAAGAGGCTCATGGCCACCGCAGCTTACGGATACTTCCAGCCAATGTACGGATGAATCTGCATCACTATAAGCGAAGATTTCATGAAGCTCATCTGTAGTAAAATTTTCTCTCTGTTTTGCCGCCTGTAGTACTAATATCGAAAACGCCTGACTGGCAGTTCTCTCGTCCATTAAGCTCAAAACTTCCATTACCTTCTCTTTTTTTATGGTGCGCGCTTTCATTTCTTCCATAATAAATTTGTCAACATATTCCTCATCTTCCGTGTAATAAATATTTTCAAATTTACTTTCATTGAATCCAGAAAATTTGATTTCCAGCTCTTTCAGCTTTGCTCCCTGCCCCACCATTTTAATCACATTGCGGCCTTTCTTCATAGTTACGGTCCGATTGATTCCTTCTCCTGTATCATTGATTGTCAATACGGAACCATCCGGTGCAATATGCACAATTTTGAATTTTCCTTTCAACAATTGGAAGGATGAGTCTATCTTTACATCCGTATCCTCATCTGCATAAACAATTCTAACAGAATCCGAACCGTTTAATGCAAATTTAGAAACTGTTACATCATTACCTCCGCCTTTGTAATTAACAGCCTGCCACAGATCACAAACATCCTCTTTCGCCAGCAATGAATCATCCTCATAAGCCTGCCATGCTTCTCCCGATTCATTCACCTTGTCTTCTCCTACAGTAAATTCTTCATAGTCCTCCTCTTTCTCCAAATCAGAGGTGGAAGAATCTCCTCTATTCCCTTCATCATACGACTCAGAAGAAGAAACATCTACGTTGCTGCATGCAACAAGAAACAACATTCCGATTAAAACACAGGTGGAAATCAGCCATCTCAATGCAGTCTGTTTTTTATAATTTAAAATTCCATTCAGCCGCCTTTCCAAATCAGATTTTTGTGTCATTAAGGTAGTGGAAAACTCACTTTTTACATATACTGCGTTTTTCTGTGCCATATTTAATAAAACATTTCCATAAACCTTTCTATCCTCATTCGTCAAATCTGCTAAAACAGCCTCGTCGCAGGAAAGCTCACAGGCAATATTCATTCTTCTGTTTATCAGATAAAAAATCGGATTGAACCAGTGTATGCAAAGCAATATCTGCCACAGCCATTTCACCCATAAGTCCCTTCTTGCCACATGTACAAGTTCATGATGAAGTATCATCCGATACTGCACCATGTCCCTTTCTTCCTTGGGAAGTATCACGATTGGGTTCCATAATCCAACAGTAATCGGACTAAAAACAGATACACTTTCATAAATAGCAGGTATTTTTCCTATGGAAAGCCTTGCTGATAACTCTTGCAGCATTTTCATGATCCGGCTGTCAGTGACAGGAATGGAATCCTGTTTCAAACGGGCTATAAAGAGACGATAATTCCATAATTTTATGAAAAGTGCGAAAACAGCCCCTAAAAACCATATCTTTCCAATGCCCAAAAGCAACATGGGTAATATTCCCGTTTCCGTCTTTCCGGCTAAATCTCCATCGCCGAAAACATTCTGTACCTGAAAAACAGATGAAATGCCTTCAACATACTGCATAGTTTCCACATTCCCATTGCCTGCAGTATTTTTCTCTGTTTCCGAAGTCTCATTGTCTGCAGCATCCTTCTTAGTTTCCCTCCCCTCATTGCCTAAAGGATTCTTCATTGCCTCTGTAGAAACAGCTTCCGTCCGCACAAATTGGGAACCGATATCAATCCCTCCTAAAAAAGCCGGTCCAAACTGTACCGGAAGCAAAAGCCTTACAATAACCAGAAACCAAATATAGTAATTCCAGTTCTTTCTAAAAACTTTTTCGGTCAGAGGATGTATGAGCAATATAAGCATTCCAATCAAAGCCCCTGACAAAGACAACGACAACACATTTAGAAAAATCCGCCCCACTACAATCAACATCATTTTCATTTCTCCCATCCCTTCTTTTTTTATTTTATCTGTCTGATTTCACCCACATAGGTTCCCTTTTATATATTTTGTTTTATATATTTTGTTTTATATATTTTGATTGAAATAGTCGCGAAGCTCTTCAATATCCTCTTTCGTCAAAGCTTCGCTATGAACCAAAGCTGCTGCAAGATTCCTCGAACTTCCTTTAAAAAACTTCTCTAAAAAGTTCCTTGTTTCTTCCCTTACATATTCCTCACGCTTTATACATGGGACATAATAATACACCTGACGTTTTTCCTGACTGATGACTCCTTTTTTCAACAATCGGTTAATCAATGTCAATACCGTTGTTCTTTCCCAGTTTTTACTTTCATTTAACCGGGTACGAATTTCACTGGCATTTAAAGGGCTGCTGGCAGACCATAGAATTTCCAGTATTTCCAGTTCCGCATCAGAAACTGTTATTTTTCGCTCCATTTGTATGCTCTCCTTTTGCTGTTGATTTGTCTAATATGCGGTCTACTTTTGTAGACAATTAAAGTTTACACCTGTAGACATGGTGTGTCAATAGGAATTTTGCGAAGATTTTGGATGAAGGAACGTAGGAGCTGGCTGCGCATATAGAAGTCTTATGGGCACGCTCTCGCTCTATGAAGACGCAGCGGTACTAACGCACCAAAATACGGTGCGTAAGGACCGGCGCCTTCATCAAGGCCCTCAAGACTTCTATATGCGCAGCCAGCTCCTACTGGTTATCGAAAGCCTTTGCTTTGAATGGTATTGCTAGATGTTATTGAGGAATGGCACCGTGGAATGCTATTTGGACTGGGAGTAACGTTTCAAAAAGATTTGTAATAATTTTTGGCTGCTTTCATATGTAATTATCGAAAACAACTTGAGGGCTTCTTCTTTCTTTCTAAGGGTAGTGGGTTCGGTAAAACAGAGGCAGATGGGAGGGCGGTGGGCTGTTCCAATGCATTGTTTTTGATGGAGCTTTTCCTTAACAGCCCGCTCAACCCCAGGGGAAAATTGCCATGGACGGCAATAGAGTAGAGAAATAACAGTAAATGT
>CAMWWJ010000135.1 GCA_947177925.1 uncultured Lachnospiraceae bacterium | reverse complement strand
CCGGAATTTTTAGCCATGCCGCGCCATGGACGGCGCGGCTTGACTACCGGTCGGTACCCAACAACCTTCCCCGGCTGTCTATAAAACGCGCCTTCAAAAACACAGCAGCCAAGCCCCCATCCCCCTCTTTTGCGTCCCCCCTTAATCAACTCATTCTCCCCATCCTTTTCTTGTCCTGCATGGGAATTTATGTTAAAATAAAATGGCTATAAGGAAAGGAATTTGCTATGAAGAAAATTGTAATTATCGGCGCAGGTCCGGCAGGGATTACCGCCGGATATGAGCTTTTAAAAAGCACGAAGGAATATGAAGTAGTCATTTTGGAGGAAACTTCTGAGTTAGGTGGTATTTCCCGTACAGTAAGGTATCATGGGAACCGTATGGATCTTGGAGGGCACAGATTCTTTTCCAAGGACGACAGGGTTATGGAATGGTGGGAGCAGATCATGCCAAAACAGGGAAGCCCATCCTATGATGATAAGAAGCTGAAACGTCCTGTACGCCTTAGCAAAAACGGTCCTGATCCGGAAAAGCAGGACAGGGTGTTTTTATCCAGAAGACGGGTTTCCAGAATTTACTATAAAAAGAAATTTTTTGATTATCCTATCAGTATGAGTCCTGCAACGATTAAAAGCATGGGATTTTTTACTACGCTGCAGGCAGGCTTCAGTTATTTGTATTCGCTTTTGGTGAAGCTTCCGGAAACGTCTCTTGAAAATTTTTATAGAAACCGGTTTGGGAAAAAGCTTTATTCCATGTTTTTTGAAGGCTATACAGAGAAGCTGTGGGGAAGGCATCCAAGGGAAATTTCTGCGGACTGGGGTGCACAGAGAGTAAAGGGCCTGTCCATATTAGCCATTATCAAAGACACCTTTTCAAAAATTCTCCCGAAAAAGCGGGATGAAAAAAAGGTAGAGACTTCCCTGATTGAAGAATTCTGGTATCCTAAATATGGACCGGGACAGCTTTGGGAAGCTGCCGGAGCTGATTTTGAAGCTATGGGAGGAAAAATAAAAAAAGGCTGTAAGGTAACCGGAGTCCATACAAAGGACGGAAAAGTCAAAAGCGTGGTTTATACGGAAAACGGCAATGAGAGTTCCATGGAAGCGGATTATGTGATTTCTTCCATGCCTATCAAGGATTTGATAGCAGGAATGAATCAGGTGCCGGATCAGGTGGCGGAAATTGCCGGCGGGCTTCCTTACCGGGATTTTGTTACAGTAGGGCTTCTGCTGAAAAATCTGTCTCTGGAAAATAAGACCAGGCTGAAAACACTGAATAATATCGTGCCGGACTGCTGGATTTATGTACAGGATCCGGGGATACGGCTTGGCAGGATTCAGATTTTTAATAACTGGTCCCCTTACCTGGTAAAAGAGCCGGAAGACACTGTCTGGGTGGGCTTGGAATATTTCTGTATGGAGGGCGATAAATTCTGGAATGCCAGTGAAGATAAGTGCGTAAGGTTTGCGATGAAAGAACTGGTCAAAATGGGAGTTATTTCTGGAGAAGAACAAGTGCTGGATGCCCATAGAGAACATGTGAAAAAGGCATATCCTGCATATTTTGACACTTATGAGCATATCCAGACGGTCATTGATTATCTGGATACCTTTGAAAATCTGTATTGTGTAGGCAGAAACGGTCAGCATCGTTATAATAATATGGATCATTCCATGGTCACCTCCATGGAGGCGGTTCAAAATATTATAAACGGAAGAACCGATAAGAAAAATGTATGGAATGTAAATACGGAAAAGGAATATCATGAAAGTAAGTAGGGGCTAAAGAGGATGGATTTAGGAGAAATCAGAACAGAGCTGGATGCAATTGATGCAAAAATAGTTGCCTTATATGAGGAGAGAATGGAAGCCTGCAAAAAGGTGGCAGAATACAAGATAGAAACAGGAAAGCCGGTATTGGATCAAGCAAGAGAGGAAGCCAAGCTTAAGCAGGTATCCTCTCTTGCTTCCAATGATTTTAATAAACAGGGTGTCGAGGAGCTTTTTAAACAGATTATGTCCATGAGCAGGAAGCTGCAGTACCAGCTTTTAAACAGCCATGGCGGAGGAGAAGAGCTTCCCTTTGTACCTGTTGATGATTTGGAAACAAAGGATGCCATTGTTGTATTTCAAGGGGCGGAAGGCGCTTATTCCCAGGCAGCCATGGCGGAATACTTTGGAAGCCATACGAAAAGCTTTCATGTGGATACCTTTCGGGAGGCCATGATTGCCATTTCGGAAGGAAAAGCGGATTATGGAGTACTTCCCATTGAAAATTCCACGGCAGGAATCGTAAGTGAGATTTATGATTTGCTGGTGGAGTTCAAAAACTACATTGTGGGAGAGCAGATCATTCAAATCGAACATTGTCTTCTAGGGGTTCCGGGAAGCACTATGGAGGATATTCAAATCGTGTATTCCCATCCCCAGTCATTAATGCAAAGCTCACGGTTTTTAAATGAACATAAAGAGTGGCAGCAAATCAGCATGCAAAACAATGCTTTTGCAGCCATGAAGGTGGCAAAGGAACAGGATAAGACAAAAGCAGCCATAGCAGGCGCTTATGCAGGTGAAGTAAACGGGCTTACTGTTTTAAAAAAGGGCGTGAACCACTGCACCACCAATTCCACCCGGTTTATTATTGTAACCAATAAAAATATTTTCAAACGAAGTGCAGGCAAAGTCAGCGTCTGCTTTGAAATTCCCCACGAAAGCGGTTCCCTGTACCGGATGCTTTCCCATTTTATCTATAATAACCTGAATCTGACAAAGATTGAGAGCCGCCCCATTGAAGGGCGCAATTGGGAATACCGCTTCTTTCTTGATTTTGAAGGGAATCTTTTAGACAGCGGCATACAAAATGCCCTAAGGGGGCTGGCAGCAGAAACCACGAATTTAAAGCTGCTGGGGAATTATTAAGGCAGGTGCAGGATTATGGCAGTAAAAACATTTGCAGCAATTGATGTAGGTTCCTATGAGCTTGCAATGAAAATATTTGAAATTTCCAAAAGAAATGGAATCCGGGAAATTGATTTGATTCGTCATAGCATAGAACTGGGAACGGATACTTATAATACCGGGAAGATCAGCTACGAAAGAGTGGATGAGCTGTGCATGATATTAAAGGAATTTCAGGAAATCATGGAATCCTATGGGGTGGATGATTATAAGGCATATGGCACAAGCGCCATAAGGGAAACCGAAAATACCATGATTATCCTGGATCAGATTCGGAGCCGTACCGGAATTCAGATCGAGGTACTTAGCAATTCGGAGCAAAGGTTTTTGGATTATAAATCCATTGCTTCAAAAGGCGAGGGCTTTTTGCAGATTATTGAAAAAGGCACTATCATTATTGATATAGGAGGGGGAAGCATTCAGCTTTCCCTGTTCGATAAAGATACGCTGATTGCAACCCAGAACATCCGATTAGGCGTTCTTCGTATGAAAGAACGGCTTCAAAAGCTTGCGGCAAGAACCAATCACTATGAAGAACTGATTGGAGACATGGTTTCCGCCCAATTGCAGATGTTCAAAAAAATGTATTTAAAGGATCGGGAAATCAAGAATATTATTATCGTGGATGATTATGTGTCCAATATTATGCAGCGGAAGGATATTTCCAAAGAAACATCTGGATATTTCACCAAGGAAGAGTTCATGAAGTTCGTGGATGTGGCAAAGAGGAAAGGCTCCAATGAGATTGCGCAGGTATTTGGACTGTCAGAGGAAAATGCTTCTCTTATGTTCCACAGTGTTTTTTTGATCAAAAGCATTGTAGAGATTTTGGAGGCGGAGCTTTTATGGGCGCCCGGAGTAAGCCTTTGCGACGGCATAGCCTATGAATATGCAGAAAATAACAGGCTGATTACTTTAGAGCATGATTTTGAAAAGGATATACTGGCATGTGCCCTGAATATAAGTAAACGGTATATGGTCAGCAAAAAACGCAGTGAGACAATTGAACATATCAGCCTTACTATTTTTGATGCCATAAAAAAGGTACATGGACTTGGGAAAAGAGAACGCCTGTTATTACAAATTGCAGCCCAGTTAAATGACTGTGGAAGATATATCAGCCTTGTAAATGTGGGAGAATGCTCTTACAGCATAATTATGTCAACCGAAATTATGGGCCTTTCTCATTTTGAACGGGAAATGGTAGCCAATATTGTAAAGTTCAACAGAATGGAATTTTCTTATTATGAAGAGCTAAGCCGGAATAATGTTTTGGATCGGGCAAATTACCTGACGATAGCCAAGCTGACTGCAATACTGCGGGTTGCAACGGGATTGGACAGAAGCCATAAACAGAAGTTTAAGGGGGTTTTGGCAAAGCTTCATGAAGGGGAACTGCTATTGACTACGGACACCCTGGAGGATATTACATTGGAGAAAGGGCTTTTGACGGCAAAAACCAGATTTTTTGAAGAGGTATTTGGTATAAAGGTATCCATCAGGCAGAAAAGAAAATTGTAAGGGGGAAAGAAATATGCCGGAAAGAAAATCAGAAGTGAAAATAGATTTTAAAAGCCCGGAATATTATGCAAACCGGGAATTGAGCTGGCTTCAATTTAATTACCGTGTATTAAGTGAGGCAAGGGACAAAACAATCCCTCTGTTTGAAAGAGTAAAATTCTTAAGCATTACCGCCTCTAATCTGGATGAGTTTTTTATGGTGCGGGTAGCATCCTTAAAAGATATGGTAAATGCAGGATATCATAAAAAGGATATTGCAGGACTCACACCGGAGGAGCAATTGAAAAAGCTCAATAAGGAAACGCACCAGTTGGTAAATCAGCAGTATTCCACTTATAACAGAAGCCTTTTGCCTCTGCTTCGCCAAAAAGGGCTTTCTCTTATTGAGCACCATGAGGATTTAAACAGGGAGCAGGCTAAATATATCGACCGTTATTTTGAAGATAACGTATATCCGGTCCTGACCCCCATGGCAGTAGACTCCTCCCGTCCTTTCCCGCTGATCCGGAATAAATCCCTGAATATCGGCGCCTTGCTGAAAAAGAAAGCCGGAGGAGACAAAAAGGAAAAAAACGGGAAAAAGGATGGAGAAGGTGAGGTGGAATTTGCTACCGTACAGGTTCCTTCTGTACTTTCCAGAATTGTAACCATTCCTTCTAATGAAGGAGAAACGACTGTTATTTTACTGGAAGAAATCATAGAACGGAATATGAATAAGCTGTTTTTGAATTACGATATTATTTGCGCTCATCCTTTCCGGATTATGAGAAATGCCGACTTATCCATTGAAGAGGACGAAGCGGAGGATCTTCTGAAGGAAATCGAGAAGCAATTAAAGAAAAGACAATGGGGAGAGGCCATTCGGTTAGAAGTTGAGGACGGAATAGACAAGACCCTTTTACGCATTATTAAATCAGAACTTAATATTGCAGAAGATGATATTTATGCCATCAGAGGACCTTTGGATTTGACCTTTTGTATGAAGCTGTATGGAATCGAAGGATTTGAAGCATTAAAGGCAAAGCCCTACACTCCCCAGCCCATAAAAGAGCTTCCTTCAGAATGTGATATTTTTGAAGAAATCAGAAAAGGAGATATTTTGCTCCATCATCCTTATCAGTCCTTTCAGCCGGTAGTGGATTTTATTAAACAGGCGGCAAGAGATCCGAAGGTGCTTGCTATTAAGCAGACATTATATCGTGTCAGCGGTAATTCACCTATTATTGCGGCTTTGGCACAGGCGGCGGAAAATGGGAAACAGGTTTCTGTGTTGGTGGAGCTAAAGGCGAGATTTGATGAAGAAAACAATATTGTATGGGCGAAAATGCTGGAAAAAGCAGGCTGCCATGTTATTTACGGGCTGGTAGGCTTAAAGACTCATAGCAAAATCACCCTGGTAGTAAGAAGAGAAGAGGACGGCATCCGCCGGTATGTCCATTTGGGAACTGGAAACTACAATGATGCCACAGCCAAGCTTTATACGGATCTGGGACTGTTTACCTGCAGCGAGCCTATGGGAGAGGATGCAACGGCAGTATTCAATATGCTTTCCGGTTATTCGGAGCCGTTAAACTGGAATAAGCTGGCTTTAGCCCCACTCTGGCTGAAGGATAAATTTTTGTTTCTGATCAACCGGGAAAGGGAGCACGCAAAAGAAGGAAAACCAGCTAAGATTATAGCAAAGATGAACTCTCTTTGTGATAAGGATATTATCAGCGCTTTATATAAGGCAAATGCCGCCGGAGTGGAAATACATCTGATCATCCGTGGAATCTGCTGTTTGAGAACGGGCATTCCCGGAGTCAGCGACCATATTACCGTTCGTTCCATCGTAGGAAATTTTTTGGAACACAGCCGCATTTTCTATTTTGAAAACAATGGTAACGCAGAACTTTTTATGGGAAGCGCCGACTGGATGCCAAGAAATTTAGAGCGCAGGGTGGAAATTCTGTTTCCGGTGGAAAAGGAAACGCTGAAAAAGAAGATCATCCATATTCTGGAGTGTCAGTTAAAGGACACGGTAAAAGCCCATATCTTACAGCCGGACGGTTCTTATGACAAAGTGGATAAGCGGGGAAAAGCCGTTTATAATTCTCAGGAAGCATTTTGCGAAGAAGCGGTGGCAGAAGGAAAAAGACGGAATAAGAACCAGCCGGAGCGGGTATTTATTCCAGAAACCCATCATGAATAGCGTAAGGAGCAGCGGGCATATGAAGAAACTGGTTATTTTTGATTTGGACGGTACATTAACGGATTCCCTGAAATCCATTCAATACTGTACGAATTTAACGATTCGGGAATTTGGATATGCTCCGATTCCTTTAGAGCCTTTTCGGTATTTTGTAGGAGATGGGGCAAGTGAATTGATAAAAAGAGCCCTTAAGGCTTCCGGAGACCATAAGCTCGTTCACTATGAAAAGGCCATGGAACGGTACAGACAGGTATTTAAGGAGCATTGCATGTATGAAGTAAAGCCTTATGAGGGGATTTTAGAGCTGTTAAGCGCTTTAAAGGAACGGGGGATGCTCCTTGCGGTAAATTCCAACAAGCCCCATGAAAGAACCGTAGATGTCATAGAGCAGGTTTTCGGGAAGGACTGCTTTCATATGCTTGCAGGGCAGGTTCCGGGGAGGGAAAGAAAGCCGGATCCGGCAGGGGTCTTTTATATTGTCAATACATTAGGAGTAAACATAAAAGATGTTATTTATATAGGAGATACGTGCACCGATATGAAAACCGGAAAAAATGCAGGAGTATTTACGGTAGGCGTGCTCTGGGGCTTTCGGGATCGGAAGGAGCTGGAGGAAAACAAAGCGGATGTTATTATTGAAAAGCCTATGGAATTGATGAAGTACTTGGAGTAGAGAAAGCGATGATAAAACTGATTGCAACAGATGTGGATGGAACATTGGTAAAGGATTCCTCCAGGGAAGTATGTGGGGAATATATTGATATTATAAAAAAGCTTACGGACCTGGGAATTTATTTTATGGTGGCAAGCGGCAGGCAGTATGGCAGCATACGCAGGATGTTTGAACGGGCGGAAAGAGAGCTGCTTTATATTGCGGAAAACGGCGCCCATATTATTATGAACGGAGAGACCGTCTCCATGACAAAAATGAATCGGGCTTATGTAGAAGAGATTATGACGGATCTTAGAGGATATTACAAAGAGGACTGTCATGTGGTAGCTTCCACACCAAACGGCTGCCTGATTGAATCGAAGGATAAAGACTTTATCCATCTGATTTCGGAGGAATACCGGAACGATGTAAGGCTTACGGAAGATATTTTAGGAGAAAAGGAAGATATCATCAAGCTTGCCATATATCGAAAAGGAGGCATCCGTTCCATTGGAGAAGCCGTTTTGATTCCAAAGTGGAAGGAACGGGTCAAGACCTGCATGGCAGGGGAAGAATGGGTGGATTTCATGGATTTTTCCGTGGACAAAGGAAACGCCTTACAGACAGTACAGAAAAAACTTGGTATATCCAGAGAAGAAACTATGGCTTTTGGGGATAATAACAATGATATCGGCATGATTCTGGCTGCCGGAGAAAGCTATGTGGTAGAAAATGGAGTAAAAGAACTGAAAGAAAAGGCAAAGCATATTTGCAAAGGCTATGAGGAAAAAGGAGTTTATCAGGTTTTGAGAGCCTTGTGGGAAGAAGGCGGAAAGGAAAAGGGACATGAAAGAATATGACGATAAAGTACTGCAGTGCTTTTTGGAGAAACAGGAACAGCTTTTCCCGGAAAGAGTTGCCGAAACGAAGGAAGAGGCAGAGGAGTTTCTGGAAGAATGTATGGCAGTTGTTGCAGACTCCATAAAGGAGGTCTGGGAATACTTTGATGAAGAAGGAGTGGACTTGGACGGCATGGGGGAAAAGGATATTTTAGAGGCAGAAGAAGTGTTTGAAGTGGGGGATGGCAGGTTTTTGATTGTGGAAGGGTGATTGTATGTCAGAAAAAAGGCTTAATAATACAATACGAGAAAACAATCGGTCAAGCAATATATTTGCTATTATGTTAACAAAAAAAGGAACATGCAAACCATGAAAAATTTTCTGCATTCTCTGCATCAAATACTAATAATTTATAGTGCAGTCATTATAATGCTAATTA
>CAMWWJ010000134.1 GCA_947177925.1 uncultured Lachnospiraceae bacterium | reverse complement strand
ATACTAATTCAATCATGTATACATTTTTTTCCAGCTATAATATTATTAATCGAAAGGCTTTTTGCAGCATGAAGAAAAATCTCAGCAGAATCATTGTAAATTTTATATTCATTCTATTTATGATAGGTGTTTATCTTATCATAAAGACTAAAATCAGCAATGTGATAGACAATGCACAGATTCCCTTAGACGGCAATTGGAATATTACGATCAATGGAATAAAACAGGAAGAAACACATCTGTCCCAATCATTTTTTCCCGTTACCAATATTGGAGACCATGTTGAGTTGACCACTATACTGCCAGCTCCATCAATCCATCATCCAACTTTGCAGCTTAGAATATACCATTCCATAGTGACTGCATACATAGATCAGGTGAAACTATACCAGTATGGCACCGACCTGTACGAAAAAAATCTCATGGTTGGAAGCGGATATCATTGGATAGCCCTGCCGGAAGATTATGCTGGAAGGGAATTAAAGATATGCTTTGATGTAACAGAAGATAATGCCTTTTCTTCCATTGAAAGCATGTTCCTAATGGAAGAAAAGCATGTTGCCAGGAATTTTATTTTAAAAAATATAACAGAGCTCATTATCGGTACATTTTTGTTTTCTTTTGGCATTTTGCTCTCATGTGTGGTTCTGTTTTTAGGAAAGACGGGCAGGGAATATCGTATTTTATTTTGGATTGCCATATTTGCCGTGTCAGTGGCCCTTTGGATGTTAGGCAACACCTGTATTTTACAACTGTTCAGCAGCAATTTGAACAGCCCTGCCTATATAGAATATCTATCCTTATATCTTGCTCCAATTCCAATGCTCTTATTTGCATTGGATGCCTTTGATAATAAGCGCAGCAAAAAAGCGATTGCCGTTTTTACCGGTATTATGGCCGCATTTAATATATGCACCATTCTGTTAAATGAATTAAATTTATATCATTTTCCTAAGGCGCTGACTATTTTTCACGGACTGGGCTTTTGCTCCATAGCCCTGACTACCATCTCTGTACTTGTAGTGTGGAAACAACAAAACAAAAAATCAGAGCACTTGATACTACAGGGATTTGGCATTATGGTCATCTTCTTATTTACCGATACTTTGAGATTTAATGTGGATAAATACATCCATCCTAAAAATCTGGATCTGTCAAGCAGCATTTTGCCAATAGGTGTATTGATTTTTGTCATCTCCATGATGGCAAGTTATATTTACAGGCTTGTACAGGTATTTTATGAAAGCGCCGAAAAGCAGACCCTGATTCAAATTGCATACACCGACCAGCTTACAAAAATCGGCAATCGTGCCATGTGCGAAAAGATATTTCATGAATGGGAAGCAAAAAAGGCTGCCGCCATCATCAATTTCGATTTAAATCATTTTAAAGAGGTCAATGATAAATTCGGTCATAGTACGGGGGATACCCTTTTGGTAGAATTTGCCGGAATATTACAAGAGAATTATAAAAAAGACGGTTTCGTGGGACGAATGGGCGGTGATGAATTTATTGTAGTGCTGAAAGATAATAATAATTCTTATGTGGAAAAAACCATTGCACGCCTGATGGAAAAAATCGAGAAGCTGAACCATAAGGAAAACAGGCTGTACCAGATATCTACAGCCTATGGCTACTGCACAAATGCGGAAAATCCGGATTGTTCCCTATGGGAAATGTATGAATCCTCTGATAAAAAAATGTATCAGAATAAGACAGGCCGCTGTTAGCTTTTCATTAATGATTCTATAAAAAGAGACGAGGTAATCACCTCGCCTTCTTTTGTTTTTTACTTCTATCCTGTAACCTTCCCCTCTTCCAGCCACTTTCTGTTTTCCGTACTTGTTCCCCATGCATCTAAAGCAAGCTGATATGTAAGGCCAACCTTAATGTCTACTTCCTTAATCTCTTTTCTTAATTCTATCTGCCCTGCCCTTAAAGCGGATACTTGGGATTCTACTTTTTCCAGACGGTTGTTCATCTGGTTTAACCTGTTATCCATACCGTCCAGGCGATTGTCCATGCCGTCCAGGCGATTATCCATACCATCCAGACGATTATCCACGCCATCCAGATGATTGTTAATAGGTTCTAATAGTGTAGCAATTGCCTGTAAATCTTCATTTGTTAATGTCATCATATCGCACCCCTTTTTGATTGCCTGATTACTTGTTTTCTATATGATATTCCTTGTTCGATAAAAAGTCAATACTTTTTTTATATTTCGATATATCGTTGGGTAAAAGTCTTCAAGTAACAAAATAGAAATCCCGGAAATAAAATATTGAAAGCTTTTCCCATGTATGCTATGATTATTTAACGGGTTTTTTCAAGCCCCATACCAAATAAGGAGGGTTATTTCATGATTGCATCAGATTGTATCAAAGGCCGCAGAAGCATCCGTAAGTTCAAACCGGATTCTGTAAGCCATGACTTACTCGCTTCTGTTATCGAAGCTGCTTCTTATGCGCCAAGCTGGAAGCATTCACAGACCATCCGCTATATTGCAGTGGAAGGTTCCCTAAAGGATCAGATTGCAGACGACTGCACTTCCCTTTACCCCAATAATGGAACGATTATAAAAAATGCCCCCATGCTGATAGCCGTAACCGTTATCAAAAACAGATGCGGTTATGAAAGAGACGGTTCCTTTACCACCCATAGAAAGGACACCTGGCAGATGTTCGATGCAGGCGTAGCTTCCCAGACCTTTTGCCTGGCTGCTTATGAAAAGGGACTCGGCACTGTTATTATGGGGATTTTTGATGAAGACAAAATTGTAGATTTATTGCATATTCCAGAAGATCGGGAATTGATAGCGCTTATTCCCGTTGGTTTTCCTGATGAGGCTCCCGCAGCTCCCAAAAGAAAACCGGTGGAGGATCTGCTTTCTTTCCAATGACATGTTTTGAATCGAAGAGATTTATTTCTCTTCGATTTTTTACGGGATAGTTTCAAACGCCAATTTTCCCGGGACGTATTTTTTCACATTGGAAGCTATCTTCCAATTTCAAATTGTAGTATTAGAATAAAAGGGAGACATGATTATGAGACATTTAATGAGCCCACTGGATTTTACGGTGGAAGAACTGGACAAGCTTTTTGACCTGGCGGGAGATATTGAAAAAAATCCTGAAAAGTATGCAAAAAAATGCGATGGAAAAAAACTGGCCACCTGCTTTTATGAGCCAAGTACCCGTACCCGTCTCAGCTTTGAGGCAGCCATGTACAATTTGGGGGGACATGTAATCGGCTTTTCCGATGCAGGCTCCTCTTCCGCTTCCAAAGGCGAAAGCGTGTCGGATACAATCCGCATGATTTCCTGCTATGCGGATATATGTGCCATGCGCCATCCAAAGGAAGGGGCTCCCATGGTAGCTTCCACAAAATCAAGAATTCCAGTCATCAATGCGGGAGACGGCGGACACCAGCACCCTACCCAGACCTTGACGGATCTGCTTACCATCCGCTCTTTAAAGGGACGGTTAAACAACTTTACCATTGGCCTGTGCGGCGACCTGAAATTTGGCAGGACGGTCCACTCCCTGATTCATGCTTTAGTCCGCTATGATAATATTCAATTTATATTTATTTCACCAGATGAGTTGAGGATTCCCGATTATGTGACGGAAATGCTTCAGGAAAAAGGCATTTCTTATAAGGAAGTAATCCGCCTTGAGGATGTGATGGAAGAACTGGATCTGCTCTATATGACAAGAGTGCAGAGGGAACGTTTCTTTAACGAAGAGGACTATGTGAGATTAAAGGATTTCTATATACTGAACAAAGAAAAAATGAAGCTTGCCAAACCGGATATGCTCGTACTCCACCCACTTCCGAGAGTAAATGAAATATCCGTTGAGGTGGACGAGGACGAACGAGCCGTGTATTTCAAGCAGGTACAGTACGGCGTTTATGTACGCATGGCACTGATTTTGACGCTGCTTGAACTGGTATAATCATCCCTGGAGAGGGATATAAATCATTACTACTATAAAATATGAGGTGAAAAGCTATATGCTGAACGTAGGCAAAATCGAAGAGGGCTTTGTATTAGACCATATTAAAGCCGGAAAAAGCCTTTCTATCTACCACCATTTACAACTGAATAAATTAGACTGTACTGTAGCAATTATCAAAAATGCTAAAAGCAAAAAAATGGGCGCCAAAGATATATTAAAGGTGGAATGCGCTATTGATAAGCTGAATCTGGATATTTTAGGCTTTATCGACCACAACATTACGGTCAATGTAATCAAGGACGGAAAAATCGTGAATAAGAAGGACCTAGTGCTTCCAAAGGAAATCAAAAACGTAATCAAATGCAAAAATCCAAGGTGCATTACTTCCATTGAACAGGAGCTTCCCCATATTTTTGTATTGACCGATACCCAGAAAGAAATCTATCGTTGTAAATATTGCGAAGAAAAATACGGCGAATGGGAATGACCCATTCGCCTTTCTGATTTTGTTCTTTAAATACTATGGAATTTTCTGTTCCTTAAGACCGCAAGCTTTTTAGACAAGAGAATGCAGGAGTCGAAAGACCTGCTAATTACGAAAATCAACATTCAATCAGAAACGCTCCTCACAGGCATCTGACTGAAAATTGATTTTCACAGTTGACTAGTATTTTATATTATTATGTTAATTTAATTTCCACATTCCACGCTGATTTGATTAAAGATTTTCATGATTTCTTCCGTATCCATCTTTTCTTTTTCTGCGCCGGCTTTATCTATAATAGCTTTTCCTTCATGCATCATGATCAGTCGGTTGCCATACTCTACCGCATATCTGAGATTATGGGTTACCATAATGGTAGTTACCTTTTTTTCCTGAACGATGTTATCCGTAAGCCGCATGATGATTTCTGCCGTTTTAGGGTCAAGGGCTGCCGTATGTTCATCCAAAATCAAAAAGTCAATGGACGTCATGGTTGCCATTAAAAGGGAGACCGCCTGTCGCTGCCCTCCTGACAAAGAACCTACTTGTGTATGCAGCTTATCCTCAAGCCCTAAATTCAACTGTGCCAACAGCTCCCTGTAATAAGCAATCCGGCTTTTTTTTACTCCCTTTGCAAGACCATAAGGCTTCCCCTTATTATCTGCAATAGACATATTTTCCAATATAGTCATGCTTGGGCATGTTCCCTTGGATGGATTCTGATATACCCTTCCAATCCTGCGGTGTCTTACGTAATCCTTTTTTCCCGTAATATCCGTACCATTTACAAGAATCTTTCCATCATCCACATCAATGCTTCCGCAGACAATGTTCAGCAAAGAGGTCTTTCCTGAGCCGTTGCTTCCTACTATTGCCACAAACTGCCCGTCCTCAATGGTCAGATTGAATTCCTGAAAAAGACAAAGCTCATTAACGGAGCCGGGATTATAATATTTGTTTATATGCTTAAGCTCTAGCATCTGTCTTCACCTTCCTCTTTCTATCCATTCCAGCCACTAAAATCAAAAGGAACAAGATAGCTGTTACCAATTTCAAATCACTGGATTGCAAGCCCATGCGAATAGCCAAAGCTACACAAGCTTTATATAAAATGGAACCGATTACCACACTGGAGGTTACCCGTAAAACAGTTACCTTCTGAAACAGGCTGGTGCCGATAATAACACTGGCAAGTCCGATGACTACCGTACCTGTGCCAAAGGAGGCATCATAATATCGTTGCTGCTGTGCAAACAGACATCCGCTTAAGGACACAAGACCGTTAGCAATAGATAATCCCACGATTTTCACAAATCCCTTATCGATTCCAAGGCTAGTCACTATGGTCTCATTATCTCCTACCGCCCTGAGCATATAACCCGATTTGGTATGAAGATACCAGTCCAGCAAATACTTGGTTATCATGGTAATGATAAAAATCAGGATAACGGTGGAAAAAGCAGACAGCGCTTCCGGAAATATGCCATTTACCAGCTCATTATCAAAAATATTGGGCTTATTATAAATAGGCAGATTGGCTTTTCCTACAATTCTTAAATTTACCGTATAGAGAGCCGTCATCATAATAATACCAGATAACAAATCCCGCACCTTCAACTTCACATGAATGATTCCAGTAAGCATTCCAATCAATGCCCCTGCCAGAAAGCTGATTGGCAGTGTAATCAGCGGATTTAAGTCCCTGCTGATTAGAACTGCCGTAATGGCGGCTCCCATAGGGAAGCTGCCATCTACGGTCAAATCAGGAAAATCCAGTATCTTATAGGTAATATAAACGCCCAATGCCATTACAGCATAAATCAGACCCTGTTCAAACACACTTAATAATAAAATCAAAACGTTTCCTCCATGTAACCTGACTTATTCTACCACAATCGTATCAAATACCTGATAAGCGCCTTTTACAAAATCTTCTGACAAGGTAAGGCCAATCTTATCTGCTGCCTGGGTATTCACATAAAGGCTGGCTTCGGTAATAGTTTCAAAGTGCATGTCAGATGCTTTCTCTTCTCCCTTTAATACCTTTGCAGCCATATGTCCCGTCTGCTTTCCAAGTTCATAATATTCCAGTCCCATAGAAGCTACACAGCCGCTTTTTACCTGTTCGATTTCGGAACCAAATACGGGAATATTCTTTGCGTTTGCTGCTGCTAATTCCGTCTGCAATGCAGATACTACCGTATTATCCGTTAAGTTCGTAATACAATCCACCTTATCCACTAAATTAGCTGCTGCTAATTCTACATCCGCTATCGTATTGATACCTGTGTCCACGATTTCAAAGCCGTATTCTCCTGCATGTTTTTTGTATTCTGCAATGGTGCTTTCGGAGTTTGTTTCACTTGTTGTATAAATAATACCGATGGTTTTTGCTTCCGGCAATATATCACGTATCATCTGAAGCTGCTCTGTAACTGCCAGATAGTCTGAGGTTCCTGTAATATTTCCTACCGGTGTTCCGTCTTCCTCTGCCAGACCTGCTGCCACCGGATCGGATACTGCTGTATAAATAACCGGAATGTCTGTATTTAATGTGGAGTTATAAGCGCTCATGGCAGAAGGAGTTGCAATGCCGCAAATCAAATCCACATTCTGAGATACATAGTTATCAGCAATGGTGCTGGTGGTCCCAGTGTCTGCCTGAGCATTATCAAATAGTACAGTCAGGTTCTCGCCCTCTACAAAGCCTTCTTCCTCAAGTCCTGCAAGAAATCCTTCTTTACAGTTATCCAAAGAACCATGCTCTGCAAACTGGGAAATTCCGATTGTATAACTACCTTCTGCCAACTCCACATCTGTATTTTCTGTAGCTGCCTCATTCCCGGATACCCCTGCTTCTGTTTCTCCTTCGGCTCCTGCCGTTTCTTCCTCCGAGGATTCCGACAACTGCTGTGAATTGGTGGTTTCCTCTGTTGTGCTGCCGCAGGCCATTAAATTAGCTGCTACCACCATAGTTAATAATAGTGCGATTACTTTCTTTTTCATAATTTTCCTCTCCTTTTCCACTCCTCGTTTTCTTATGGGGAGCCTTTCCTTTGTTCATGCCTTTTAAGAATTTTGTTCCTATGGACTTTTGGCATATAAAAAACCGCCTCAAGCAAATGCTTGAGACGGTAATAAACTTATTATTTATTATCGCGGTACCACTCAAATTGACGTAATGTCCACTCACATCATGTACTATCATACATGTCACCTGGATAACGGGCGTGCCTCCCGCCGGTGCCTACTATCTTTCCATTTCCTGAATCCATATGAAAGAAAAAACTCTTCTTTCTCCATTATGAATCCGGAAGCTTCTGCTTCAGACCGGCCTCAAAAGTCCATTCATCAAAAATCCGTTTACCGCAATCCCACCGCCTGCGGCTCTCTTTGAAACTTCCTAATGACTACTCCTCTTTCTCAAAGGTTTGTTCGATATGTTACTTTCTTTTTGTAACTGTGCTTACTTTAGCGCATAATCGGGGATTTGTCAATAGGGGGATTTATTTTTAATCAGTCTGGGAAACTGTTTCCATTGTTTCTGCCACGTCTACGATTTCCGGAGCTCCTGCTGCAGCTTCTGCATTTTCTGCAACTTCCTGGGGATCGTCGTATTCTTTTTCTTCTTCCTCCCCCCAGAGGGAATCGTATTTTTCCTTCTTTTGTTGTTGTGCTATTGCACCTATGTTTTTTGCTGTCTGATACATTTCAAAGCTGAAATCCATCAGCTTCTTTTCATCTGAGGCTGGTACGATTGCACCCTTCATAATACGGCGTGCCACTTCCATGATTTTCCCCATGTCAATGGCATACTCCTCTGCAGCATCCGCCTGTTGTTCCGCTACTGTGGCATTCCAGTATGCGCAGTACTGATCTGCTAACCGGTCTAAATAATCATAATATTCCTGTTGTTTTTCATCTAAGGCATTTAAAGTCAATTCCAGCGTGGCAGCTTCCGATGCGTATTGTTCTTTTTTGTCTGTGGAAACCTGCATCCGGTTCCTGATATTCTTTAACTGCTTTGATATGGAAGCTTTCTGTGCCTGATATTCTTTTACCTGCTCTCTGTAGATTTGTTGAGCTTCTCCAATTTTCATATGATCACATCCTTGTATATTTTTTAATGCATCCGTGCATTTATATTTATATCGTCTTAGTT
>CAMWWJ010000133.1 GCA_947177925.1 uncultured Lachnospiraceae bacterium | reverse complement strand
CTATGAAACAATATAGATGATGACTCATACCATGACAATTTAAATGACAAGGCATACTACAAAAGACAACCGCCACTATGGACTTACCCCATATGCGGCGGTCTGCTATTTCCACAGGCAGGCCGGAAATTACTTGGAAAGCGGGGAACTTAGAGGTAATATGCGAGTGACGCTATCGGACGAAAGGCGAAAAACTTTAGACTGATTTTTACATTTTTTCAAAATGCCTTTTCCTTTCGTTCCCGAAAAGTAGTCGTTTCGTTCCCTCCGCCCGAAAAACGCATTTTTTCTGCCGATATAAAAGGTGAACGCCTATATGGATTTGAGGTGATGGATTTTGAATATAGCAGTTGTTGATGATGAAAAAGCGATAAGGGAGCATATATGCGCCCTGATTGAGGAGCAGAAGCCGGGGAGCAGCATAGAAGCCTATGCCACGGGCGAGGAGCTGCTTGCATCGGGGAAGCGGTTTGACATTGTTTTCCTTGACATACAGATGGACGGCATGAACGGCATTGAGGCGGCGAGGAGCCTGCGGGAACGGCAGGAGGAAACCGTACTCATATTCATCACGGGCATTAAGGAGTATGTGTTCGATGCCCTTGACCTTTATGCGTTCCACTACCTGCTAAAGCCTGTGGACGAGGGGAAATTTGCGGAAGTGCTGGAAAGGGCGGAAAGGGAGGCAAAGAAAAAGAAGGAAAGGAAATGCCTTTTTATCAGGACGAGGAACCTCACGCTTGACCAGTCTGACATCCTGTATATCGAGAGCCGGGCAAAGAAGCTGGAGATACACACCGCCGGGGCGGATAAGGCCATAGAGATCTATGCGGCTATGGATGAGCTGGAAGGGCAGCTTGGGGAGGAATTCTACCGCTGCCACCGGGCGTACATCGTGAACATGGCGCACATCACGGAGTATGACAATGAGAGCATAACTCTCACAAACGGCGACCGGGTATATCTGACCAAGAAGAAGTATGGCGAATTTGTAAAGGCGTATATGTGGTTCTTGCAGAACGGGGGTGTATCCAGTGTATAAAACGGCGGATGTGTTGTATGCAGTGCTGACGGTCTTTCAGGGGTACTGCCTGCAGTATTTTTTAGGCAGCTTTCTGGAACGCCGTATGAAAAGCAGATGGAACGGGCTGTGTGTGGCGGCCTTGTATGTAATCCTAAGAATGGCAGTGAAGTGGGGATCGCCATCGGGGTATGAAGATTATAAAGTAGCGGTCGGGGCGCTGGCAATATCGCTCTGTATGTTGTCGCTCCTTGCCATTTGTTTCTACAAGGCGTTCCGTCCTGTTACGGTATTCCTCGTGGTTTCGTTTCAGGCAATTTTGGATATCAGCAGATATGCGGCAGCTATATTGTTGAATGCGGTTGACGGGTGGGTGCTTGATATTATTAACTGGTGTTCATGGAAAGGGATGCTTGCATCAGAAAAAGCCTTCGGCATGGCAATAAAAGCTGGCGTGGCCGGAACGCAGTTGCTCCAGTATGCGGCTATTGCCCTGCTGCTGTACTTTTCACTGAAAAAGATTGTGTGGGATTTTCATGAAAAGGAATACAGCATCAACAGGACGGAACTGTTATTCATCCTTACCCCGGCAGCCGTGGGGCTGATGATCTGTATGTTGCTACGCATCATTATGATTACGGTAGAGGACAGCGTTCCCCAAATGCTGTATGACAGATACCCCGTTCTGGTCGTGGTGATTCCCGCAATCCTGCTCCTGTCACTGCTTTCCATCTTATACGGTGTGAAGCTGTTTCAGAATATGATTCACTGGAACAGGGAAAAGAGCGGCAGGATCGTCCTCGAAAAGCAGATAAGCAGCCTGCAGGAACACATGGAAGAAATGGAGCGCATCTATTCCGGCATAAGGGGCATGAAGCATGACATGAAGAACACCCTTGCCGTCATCCAGCGGCTTTCTGCCGGGGATGGTGCAGAAGGGAACGGGGAGCTGCAGGCTTACCTTTCGGAGATGAACCGGAGCCTTGAAAAGCTGGAAGTCCGCTTTAAGACGGGGAACACGGTGGTGGATACCCTGCTGAACATGAAATACCATGAGGCGGTGCGGGATGTGCCTGGCCTAAAAATGGATGCGGATAAGCTGCTGTTCCCGCAGGGGCTTGAGATACACAGCTATGACATAGGCGTTATCTTAGGGAACGCTATGGATAATGCGATTGAAGCCTGTCGGAAGCTGAAAGCAAAGGAGCCGGAGGCAGGTGCCTTTATCCGGCTGAGTTCCCTGCAGAAAGGCAACCTGCTGATTCTGAAAGTTGATAACAGCTTTGACGGCCGGCTGGTACGGAGGCGGCAGGGGGAATTCCCTATAACGGATAAGGAAGATAAAAAATCCCACGGGTTAGGGCTTGCCAACATCAAAAGCACGGCTGAAAAGTATCAGGGGACAATGGATTTCAGAGTAAGGGACAGGGTGTTCATCCTGTCTGTGATGATGAAAAATGAAAGGAGAAATGAAGATGGATTTTGGAGTGACAAGTAAATTAGGAGGGTACTATTTGGCGCAGCAGTATCAAAAGAGTGTGACGGGCAAGAGTGATGGCGTGAGTTTTGCAGAGCTTGCGGCTACAAAAGCGGCAGGATCAGAAAGCGTGTCGGGAATGAGTTTTGAGGAAATGTTAAAAGCAAAATACCCGGAAGCAAAATATCATGTTATGGATGCTTATAAAATTCCATCCGGGATATGGTGCAGAAATGACTTTCCGTTTGAAAAGTTTTTTAACGATGATGTGGACGAATCCGTTATGAATTGGAAACCGAGCGGGAAGGAACCCGCCATGTCTGATGCTAAGGTTCAGTCAAGACTCACATCAACATTGGGGAAGAAAGCTATTGTCATTCCTCCTGCATTAGAAGAAAAAATGAAAAATGACCCGGAATTGGCAAAAAGCGTGATGCAGAAAGTGGAAAACCATATTGCTGCTTCTGATGCAAGGCTGCCGGGTGTAAGGAAATCTTTTGTTATTACTTTTGATGAAGATGGTGAAATTGCTAATTTTACTACTGTATCCGAAGGGAAAATTACGGTTTCGTCATCGGAATTTGTCGAAGCCCGCAAAGCAAGAGAAGCAAAACACGCAGAGTATGAGAGGCTTGCAGAGGAAAGCGCATTGAAGCGCAAAATGCTGACACAGGAAACGGACAGAAGGTATTACCAGAGCAAGGCGGTTTCGGCCGCGGCATATGAAGCGGCGGGCATTTTGAAGTAAAGCAGGGATAGGCCCGGACTTACCATAGGGGGCATGGGCGGCTCTGAATGACAGAGGAGCCGCCACTACTACGGGAAGCACAATAAATATTTTGTCAAGGAGGATGATATTATGGCAATTTCAGGAGTAACGGATTACACAAACACTTATGCAGCAGACAGGACAAACGGGAGCAATGGGCTTAACGGGAACACACAAGATTACTTGTACAGTCTGAACGAGAAATATCCGGGTGTGAACATAACTGTGGCGGACTTCAAGAATGGGAAACAGGAAGATGCCTATATGCTTGGGAGCAGGGGCTATAACAACATAGCGGTTTCTTCCAGCATCGTGGAGAAGATGGCGTCAGACCCGGCAGCGGCGGCAAAGTACGAAAAAGTTTTTGCTGAAATGTCCGGCAATTCGGAACGCATAGAGAAGTTCGCAAGGGAGAACAATGACGAAATACTCAGCGCAGGCGCCCTCATTGACAAGAACGGGAAAGTGTCTTACTGGATGGTTGGCAGGAGCAAGGACACCATGGAGAATCCCGGCACAGTCTATAAGGAAAAGGTACAGAAGCAGATCGCGGAAAAACGTGCAAAGAAGAAAGAGGAGGAAGCCTTAAAGGAGAAGAAGCTGGAAAAGGCGGAAACTCTGGAAAAATTGATGGAACAGATAAAAGCGGGAACAAGCCAGCCTGTGAAAGTGCAGGAAGAAGGCAAAGGCGCACAGTTGGATTTAACCATATAGTGGGGAGGTATTTAAGATGCGTATAGGAAATAACAATCAGGGAATCTGGCAACTCTTTTCAAGGATGAACGGAGGCAAGGCAAATACTAATATGCCTTTCGGCAATGGGGCATCAACAAGACGCTCCGGTGCAGGCGGCAGGAATACGCTTGAAGATTTTCTTTCCGGACACCGTAAAAATTCTTTCGGTGTGGAAGGCATGAGAATGACAGCCAATAGCAGAAGGATCATTAAAGTATCTGATGAGATGAAACAGCTTGTTTTGGATGATGTAAAAAAAGCATATTACAAGTACAACGGGATGTCCGGAGAAAGCGGTGATGAGTGGGAGGCTTCTGCCCGCATAAAGAATAATTATTATAAGACATTGAAGGTAAGTGACCGATCAGCCGCATCATGGACATTACAGCAGTTCCATCAAGAGATATCAAAGAAGGTTTCCAGTGCTGTGAAAGCGAAAGTACCTGGATGGACGTATGGAAAACCGATACCATCAGATGTATTGGATGAGATTTTCGCAGACGAGAGCATTACATCAATGGTGTCCGGAAAATCTGTCGGAGCAAAAGGGCTGGATATGAAGATATAATCTTTACACCCTATTCCGCAGAGGCGCATAAACCTTTGCTTCTGCGGACTGCCGGGGGCAGGGGCGGCTCTGAATGACAGAGGGGCCGCCGTATAAATTGGAGTTTAAGCAATGGAGAGGCAGAATGAAAAAATTTATCATGTTGGTTTTTATATTAGCAATGGGTGTACTTAATATTGTCGGTTGCGGCAGAGCAGAGCCGGATTCTGAGATGTCTGTATTTAAGATTTCTGATGATATAACCAAAGTAAATGTTGAACATTATGTCAGCGGAGAAATAACGCAATGGATGGCAGAAGGGGCAGAGGTTGATGAACTGAGGAATTGGTTTAACGGTTTGGAATATACTCTTTTTGAGTATGAAGAAGGCGAATCTCCCGGAGATGGCGAAGGTGGTGAATTTTATAGTTTTACCTTTGCTGAAGAAGACCATTCTGGATTTTCTTATGTAATTAACGGGCCAGAAGACTGCTATCTTTTGATGGATGGGTGTTGGTATTTAGTTAAGAATCCTTTACGACCACCTATCAGCAATGAATAAAATGTGGTTGTAAAATATGCAGGCATATTGGGATTTTATGAATAAGAAATAATGTCTGCGGACGCATATTAGCAATAAGCCACAGCCGGACAGGGCAGGCTCCAAAGTTTCCGGGGAGCAGTGAAAGGATGATTGAAATATTTGGAGGCTATAGCAATGATAAAAAACAGATTTTATTTATATGCACTGTTCGGCTTATTATGCTTAATAGTCATAATATGTGTTGGTAGGCGTGGTTCATCCTTTATGATTAGTGAGATGATTCCAGAAAACATAACACGCATTGAAGTGAGCGGTTATCATAATGGAGAGTTGGAACCGTGGGAACTGGATCGGGAAGAAATTGAGGAATTGACAGAGTGGCTTTCCGAACTATCTCTAAGGCATAAGACATACGGTGAAGGGAAATCCCCCAACATAATATGGAACGGTGGAGTTTCTTATGAGTTTAATATCAACGATGGTGAACTATCCTTCGCTTGGCTATACATTGATAAAGCCTATATCTATTATGATGATGAGTGGTATGTAATCGTAAATAAATCTGAGGCTCCACTCAACTTATGGCGGCGATAACATGAAAGAATGTCTCACAGCAGCATATCACCAATAAGCCACAGCCGAACAGGGCAGGTTTCCGGCAGATTGGGGGAGCAGGGATTTTATTTTGGAATGGGAGATGTAGATATGGGCAAGGTTGCAAGCAGCGTATCCATTATAGGCGGAGCAGATGGCCCCACAAGTATTTTTATTGCCGAAAAAGGCGGCAAGGTAAAACTCACAACACGGATACAGAATTATTTCCGCAAAGTAAAGAGGAACAGGATAAAGAAGCGGATCACCGCCAATCCCCATACGCTGGAGGAAGTCGTGCAATGGCTGAAACGGGAGCACGGTGCTGTGGAGGTTTCGCGGCAGTCTCATAGTTATCTGGAGCAAAAGCAGTCCCTAAAAGCATCCCTTATCATGCGCCACCGTCCCGATCTGTTGGGAGAGCTGATGAACTTGGAGCCGCCGGATGGGGAGGATGTGGAAGCCTTAAAAATATTCATGGAGCAGATTCATGAGCGGAACAGGATGGCGGCGGAAATTGCGGATGATATCTTCCCCATAGATTTCCACATATATGAGATTAAATGGGCAGAGAATGACCGTATGCGTATAGGGGTGGAAACTGTCTGGCAGGTGCTTGACGGCTCATTCAGCGGGGAGAAGAAAGCCATGAAACAGTTAAGGAAACTGTATAAAAAGATATATTTGTATTATGGTGTCACTGCCGAAGATATAGAAAATGAAACGGAAAGGTACAAATCCCTTTTAGGGGTGTTGTGTTCATAGATGCCCGGTTTTCCGGGGAGCAGTGAGAGGAGGTGTTTGTCATGAAGTTTGACAGGGGAAGTTAGATAATGTGCGTTTGCTGTTTATGAAGGAATGAACTGCTTGGACTTATTATGAGAGAGCAGGGGCGGCTCTGAATGACAGAGGGGCCGCAATATTAAAATAGTGGAGGATTAAAGGAAATGAGCATTAGTGGAATAGGAGCAGTGGGATACCCGGCAGCAGGGTATGAAACAAGAAAGACAGAAAGAAATGTGGCAGGAGGGAACTTTGCTGATGCAATAAACAAAGCTGCAACAAGGAATGAAGCACCTAAAGGAACAAATACTTTCAGACCGGAGAGTTCTGATGAAGTGATGCAGGCATGGGATAAAGCACTTGCGGAAACGGGAGTAAATCCTTTTCCGATGAACCGCATCTCAACGGCTTTAGTCCTGCACGTTGAAAGCGGGCAGCAGGGTTTGAGTTCCACATTTTTGGGTAACAGCGTTGGTTCCGCAAAATCTATGGCTGAAAAGATTATACATAGATTGGAGAATCCGCTGACACCAGCGGCGAATCCGGATTTTGCAGGACAGGAATTGATATTCTACAAGAAATTCTTAGAGTTTTTGGGGTAATAAACTGCTCGGACTTATTATGAGAGAGCAGAGGCGGCTCTGACTGACAGAGGAGCCGCAATACTAAAAATAATTGGAGGATTAAAGAAAATGAATGTAAATGGAATAGGAGCAGCAACAGGTTATCAGGCAGCAGGAAAAGCAATGGTGCGTCAGGCACAGGACGGCACACAGAGGTTTGATTGGGAAATGGTATCACAGACACCGCCATCTTTTGTGGGTAAGGTCTGGACGAAAGAAGAACTGATGCAGTCAGTTGATAAGCAGGTGCAAAGCAACCAGAGCAAGAAAATGTCCGTTTCCGATATGATAAAGGCAACCTGCATAGAGGGAACAAGGGCGAGATTCCGTTTCGCGGGAGAAGATAAAATATACACATTTGATGAATACATAAAGGAACTTGACAAGCGTTCAAAGAACAATGTGTAGGTTGAAGTGCCCGGATTTATATTGAGGGAGCATGGGCGGCCCTAATTGATAGCGGAGCCGCCAATATTAAAAAAATATCGAAAGGAACAGGCGGAAATGTATGAATTGGTACAGGTCAGTGATAAATGCTATTACATAAACTGCCCGGCAAAGATAGGTGTCTATGTTGCAGATAAGGATAATGTCTATCTGGTTGACAGCGGGAATGACAAGGATGCAGGGAGGAAGGTAAGGCAGATACTGGATAAGAACGGCTGGCATTTAACAGCCATACTGAATACCCATTCCAATGCAGACCATATCGGTGGTAACAAATACCTGCAGGGGCAGATGGAGTGTAAGGTTTATTCCTGCGGCATAGAGGCGGCTTTCACAAGATACCCGGTCTTGGAGCCGTCCTTCCTTTACGGCGGTTATCCGTGTAAGGACTTGCGGCATAAGTTCCTGATGGCGCAGGACAGCAGTGTGACGGATTTTTCAGATGAAGGTTTTCCGAAGGAGATTGAGATTATACCCTTGCCGGGGCATTTCTTTGACATGGTGGGATTCCGTATGCCGGACGGGGTGGTATTCCTTGCGGATTGTATCAGCAGCCGGGAAACGCTGGAGAAGTATGCAGTATCTTTCATTTATGATGTGGGAGCCTATCTGGAAACACTGGATATGGTGGAGAGAATGGAAGCCACCATGTTTGTTCCGGCTCATGCGGAAGCATCTGCTGATATAAAGGAGCTTGTACGCTTCAACAGGGATAAGGTACATGAGGTGGCGGAGAGGATTTTATCCATCTGCAAGGAGCCTATGTGCTTTGAGAGAATTTTGCAGGAAGTGTTCAAAGGTTACGGGCTTTCCATGAATTTTGAACAGTATGTGTTGGTGGGTAGTACGGTGCGTTCATATCTCTCATGGCTGAAAGACAACGGGAAGCTGACGGCTGTGTTTCAGGACAGTATGCTGTTGTGGCAGAGGGTATAAAAAGTGTTGAAAGATATGGTTTCAGGAAGACCAAAAGCACCACACGAAGAAAATTAATAATGCACAAACGATAAAAGGGAATCAAACAGAGCGTAAATATCATCTGTCTGGTTCCCTTGTTACATATCAGTGCGGGGAGGCGGTTGTCAATGGAAAG
>CAMWWJ010000132.1 GCA_947177925.1 uncultured Lachnospiraceae bacterium | reverse complement strand
ATTTTGCCTGAAAATTCAAGCTTCTACTCCAGCTTTGCGGGTGGGAAAGTTGAGTAATATAGATAAAACTAAGGAATTTTATACGAAATTATATTTTATAGGCATGAAACAGAAAAATATTATGAAGTTAGAACATTTTAAAAACTGTATTATATTTATAGTTCCTGGATTACTCAGTATATTTACAACAATCGTTTATAGTCATAGCGTAAATAAGATATATCTTATGGGAAATGTGGCAGCATTCCTTGCGGGATGTGTAATAATGATCATAATACTCATGCAACTTGCAGTAGCCAGTTTATTTACAAAAAAGGAATATTCTTTTTTGCATGAAAGCTGAGTTGAAAAATGAAGAAAGAAAAGATTATCTGATTTATTATCAGATAGCAGCACCTGTGTCGTTTATACATAGGTGCTGTTTGCTATGATGCAGAACCGATGGTTAGATATGTAGTATATTCAAAAATAATCTAAAATAATACGAAAAATACGCAACTTTGACACATCTTTTTGGTACAATGAATATATTGGAGGTTTTTGTGATGAATGTTTTGATAGTAGAAGATGATGAAGCTATTGCTAATCTGCTGTATATGGATCTGAGTGATGAAGGGTATCAGTGTGTATGCGCTCATGACGGGAAGACTGCGGCGGATCTGCTGGAAGAAAAGCAGGAATTTGATCTCATATTGTTAGACATCATGCTACCGGAAATAGACGGCTATGAACTACTGGAATATATCAAGCCTATGGATATTCCTGTTATTTTTCTGACTGCGAAAGGCTCTGTCAATGACCGTATATATGGACTGAAAATGGGGGCTGATGACTATATTGTGAAGCCCTTTCAGAGTGGGGAGGTGCTTGCCCGTATGGAAGCCGTGCTGCGGCGGTATGGGAAAAACCGAAAAGAGCTTTCTTTTGCGGATGTCACAGTCGATCTGGAGTGCAGAAAGGTATTCCAGAATGGGAAGGAAGTGGAACTGACAGTAAAGGAATATGACCTGTTGGTAGAACTGATGCAGAATAAGAATGTGGCACAGCACAGGGACAGGCTGTATGAGAAGGTGTGGAAGGAGCCTTTCATGGGGGATACAAGGACGCTGGATACACATATCCAGAGGCTGAGGAAAAAGCTGGGATGGGATGAGCATATAAAGACTATATTCAGAATAGGATACCGTCTGGAGGATTGATTTTATGAAATTAGGCGCAAAGATCATAGTTTCCATTATGATATTTTTCAGTGTCATATTTCTTTTTGGTGGATATGCCCTCATTTCCTATTTCTATGAGGTCACTATGGAAAGGGAAGTTGAGGGAGCCATAGAGCAGTACCAGTATAATAAATTTGTGGTGCAGGCAAATCTGATTACCAAGGGGGAAAATTGGTTTGCTGGAGTAGCGGACGGGCAGTATGACATCAGCAACATGGCTTTGGACATGAATGGCACGGTGGCTTTTTTGGCAACGGACGGTTCCGTATTATTTTCCGGTTTTCCTGCTAAGACTGAGTTTTCTGGACTGTTTACAGAAGCAGAACATGAAATGGTAAACTACCAGTTTATGAAGATTAATAACAGGACATTCCTTCTGACTATAGGAATAGTTACGCATGGTGATGCCGCCGTGTATCTCATAACCGGGATTGACGTGGAAAAAATTCAGGAACAGCAGGCACAGATTATAAGGAAATTTGGGGTTGTATATGCGACTGCGGTGGGCATAGGTATCTTCCTGATTTTTGGTATTTCTTTTTTCATAACTAGACCGATTAAGCAGTTGACAGCAGCTACTAGGAAAATGGCAGAGGGGAATTACGGGGAACGTGTTGCAGAGGGCGGTAGTGATGAAGTGAGCCAGCTTGCGAGAATTTTTAACCGGATGGCTGAGGCTGTTGACGAAAAGGTGCAGGAGCTTTCGGATAGTGCAAGGCAGAAAGAGGATTTTGTGGCAAATTTTGCGCACGAGTTAAAGACGCCCCTTACTTCCATTATCGGTTATGCAGACCGAATATATAAAAAGGAACTGCCCAGAGATGAACAGAAGAAAGCAGCTTGGTATATTTGGAATGAAGGGATGCGTTTGGAGAGTTTGTCGCTAAAATTGATGGATCTGACTATATTGAACCATAAGGATTTCTGTTTGCAGGAAGTCAAGACAAATGTTTTGTTTCGGGAGCTTACGGCTGATGTGGAGTATCTTATGGAGGCAAGAGAGGTTTCTTTGGATTGCACTGTGGAACCTGCCTATATTGAGGTGGAATATGACCTGTTCAAAACGCTTTTTTTGAACCTTGTGGACAATGCAATAAAAGCAGGAGCAAAGCATATTCACATAACAGGCGTTGTGAAAAAAATGGAAAAAGGAATGTATTTCGTTATGCAGGTAAAAGATGACGGAAACGGCATACCAAAGCAGGAGATAAAGCGGATTACGGAAGCGTTTTACATGGTGGATAAGTCACGTTCCAGAAAGCAGCATGGCGCAGGAATTGGGCTTGCCTTATCAGATAAAATAGCACAGATACACGGAAGCAGACTGGAATTTGAAAGTGACGGTAAGAGCGGGACAAGTGTGGGGCTTTGCCTAAAATGTAAAGGAGTTGAGGAATATGAATAATAGTAAAATATATGTCCCATGTGTATTTTTACTGTCGTTTGGAGTCGTGATTGGAGGATGGTTTCTGACAAAAATGTTGCTTAGTCAGAAACAGGAAGAATTTCTTGACAGAACCGGGCAGATTGCTTTACAGTCAACGGAAACATCACTTCTTTTAGCGGATCAGTCAGAGGAGGCAGACGAAGATTTGACAGAAGATACTTTATTTCAAGGGCAATCGTTATCTGAGGAGATGATGGCGGAGGTGTTGGCTGTCTGGGAGAGCGGCGGAAATGAACTGCCCCATGAACCCAAAAAGGGGCAGATGAATATGGAACAGGCTATTGATGAGGGAAGGAACTGGATTACAATCATGGCGGAATGCGGCATTGTCCCAGAGAAACTGGCAGAATGCGATTTTGACAAAGTTACTGCGAGACTGTGTACTCTGGATGCGCAGGTTGATTTTGATGACAGCCTGCTCAGTTACTGGCTGGTTCAGTTTACGGAAAACGATGTAGTGTTCAGCCTTACGGTTCATGCTTCAAGCGGGGAAATATGGAAAGCAAATCTATCAATGAATGTAAGTGGCAGTTTATCCAGTAAATACAGTCATGAAGAAATACTGGAGATTGCATTTCCATTCATTACCAGAGGGAACATGGAGACCGTAAATCTGATAAATAATACCAATTGTGAAATCATGCCGGGGGGACTTGTTTATGCAGCGGTAAAAGAACGGCAGATTGCTGTAAATAATCAGGAGGTAGTAATCGTGATTGATTTATGGCTGGGTACAGTATAAAAAAGGATAGAAATAAATTTGACAGTTTTGACACATTTCAGACGAATGTATGAGACATCTCCTTGCTATGATTGATTTATTAAAGCAAGGAGGTTTTTATTTTATGAGGAAAAAGAGAAGTTTATTGGCAGTTCTGCTCGTTGTGGCTTCTGTTTTTTGTGGATGCAGTAATGGGGCTGTACAGGATACAGCAGGAGAAAAAAATGATGTTCCTATGCAGGAAACAGATGGAGCATCAGGAACAGCGGAGCGTTCGGAAAACAAAGAGATAGCACAGGATGTGCAGGAAACAGTGTTGTATGTGCAGCCGGAAATGAGGGGAGAGATAAGCATATCCTGCCTGTATGCGGAAGAATTTCTAAATACTGCCGCAGAGCAGTTTATGGAGCGGTATCCGAATGTAAAAGTAACCATTAACAGTTATAAGGAATCTTCCAGAGAGGGCACAGTGGAAGATTACCGGACATATCTGAATACAAAGATTATGACAGGAAAGGCGGAGGACATCCTGTTTACCAGCTCTCTTCCCATTACAAAATACAGTGAAATGGGTGTATTTGAAGATCTGAGCGGATATATCCAAAAAACACCGGAAATGAATGATAAAAATTATTTCATGAACGTACTGCAGGCAGCACAAGAGGTCGGTGGGGAAATTTATATCATTCCCTACGCGGCGAGATTCGACACGCTGGCGTTTTCAGCGGAGCTTATGTCAGAGCATGGGGGCAATGAAAGTGATGTGCAGGACCTCCACTTTGGGACAGCAATGGATCTGGCAAAACAGATGGTGGATGAAACTGATAAAAACAATGCGTTCCTTGTACAGATGAATACGGTGTCCTATGCACATTCTCTGCTCAAAGATTCAATCGGGCAGTTTATAGATGTGAATGCCAAAAAGGTAAGTCTGGATACACCGGAATATATTGCTCTTTTGGAATCTGTAAAGTCCCTTTCTGAAAATGGTTATTTTGATACGGATATTGATTTTTATAACATGGAATTTTATTTCGCGGCAGAATGTGATTATGATGTGCAGGCTGCTTATTACAGCATGGATACGAAAAACGGATCGAACTATTGTATGCCTCTTACAGATGCGGAAGGCAGAACGCTTGTAAAATCTAATCCCTGTGTGGCTGTAAACAGTGCATCGGAAAATAAAGACCTGGCATGGGAATTTATCAGATACCTGCTGTCTGATGAAGTGCAGACACTCCCTTCTATTTATGGTCCTGCAGTGAGCCGGAAAGGGCTGGAAGCAGTGGCTGAGCGTTTTTATACTTTTTACAAAGAGGGTAATGGCGGAGCCGGGTTTGGAAGTGAGGCGGAATACAAGGCAATACTGGAAAGCTGGATGGAACAGATCAATGGCTGTGATATGCTGGATTCAACTATCGTGGACTTAATAGATGAGGAAAACAATAAATACTTTTCGGGTCAGCAGACAGCAGAGGATACAGCCAGAAAACTCCAGCAGCAGTTGGAACAATATTTTAATGAATAGAAAGGAAGACGATAATGAACAAAGTAAAGAGAATGACAGTAGGAATTGTTAGCCTAGTATTTTGTGTTTTTTTAGCTGCATGTGGGACAACAGAATCACCGGATATGCCTGAAGTAATACAAATTCAAGATATTGATGAAGAATTGCCTCAACATTCATCAAGTGGAACTATAAATAATAAGGAAGATAAAACACAGGATATAAAGGAAAACGAGGAGGTAGCTGGAAATAATAGTGTGCAGTCTTTAGAGGAGATGGAAAAGCCGGCAGATAGTGGAAGTGGAAGCGTCAACGGTAATGAAAACACAGAAAGTGCGGCAACACATGAATTGCAAAGCAATCAAATCGGTGAACAGGAGAATTCAGGAGAAGATGTTGAAGTAAAAAAAGTGGAGTATGTAAGTGGAAGCATTGAGTTTATAGGGGATAACAGCTTTACATTGGCAAAGTCACTGATTATGAAATCCGAAAACGGTGGAGGCATTGCCGTTGATACTACGATTGCATCTGATAAGCAAATTATTAAGGTAACATATACCGATTCAACCGAATTTATTGTGTGTACCAGTACAGATGGAATTACCGGACAATATTCAAATGGTTCTGCAGCCAATCTGCAAATAGGAAAGGCGGCAGATTTGGAAGGAACATATGAAGGCTCAGATTTTGTTGCACAGAAAATTACAATTTATATCTATAACATCGGGTAGGGATTATTAAATGAAAACAAAAAAAATACTGAATGGGAACAGGATTCCGTGGTTTATGCTGCTTGTGAGTTTGTCTGGCTTCTGCTTTTTTTACATGATTCCATTTTTGGTGTCCTCATTTTATTCATTCGTGGATAACCCGATCCATAGGGAATTCTGTGGGGTGCAGAATTTCAGGGCATTATTTCAGAACCCATATTTTTTAAGAGGACTAAAAAACACGGCATGGTTTATGTTGGTTAGTATTCCGTTGAATATGGTGCTTTCTCTGTGTGTGGCATTTGTTGTCAAAAATATGAAAGTATATTCCAACTATTTCAGCCTGATTTTTCTGATACCGCTGGCAGTTCCCTCTGCTACATCTGCATTTTTCTGGGAAAATTTCTTTGGACTGCATGGAACGCTGAACAGATTTCTGTCAGTTTTCCATGTGGAGTGTATAGACTGGCTGGAGAGCAGTTATGGAATGATGGTAATGGTTATCATATTCATCTGGAAAAATATTGGATATAATATGGCGCTATTCATAAGCGGATTAAGCAGCATCCCGGAAGAATATTATGAGTGCGCCGATGTAGAGGGGGCAGGAAGATTCTGGAAATTTAAAAATATTACGCTGGCATATCTGACGCCGACTACGTTTCTGGTGCTGATTATGACATTTGTAAATTCATTTAAGGTGTTTAAAGAGATTTATATTATTACAGGAGAGTATCCTCCGGACAGCCTGTATGTCGTGCAGCATTATATGAACAATATGTTCCTCTCCCTGAATTACTCAAAGCTGGCCAGTGCGACTTATATCCTCACGATAGTCATTGTACTATTTGTGGTCTGTATATTCCGGGCAGAGAGGAAGTATTCGGAGAATTTGCATTATTAGCGTGAGAAAGATTTCTTCGTCTGGCACAGCAGAAAGGAAATAAAATGAAAAAAATCAGGTCAATGAAAACAAAAATTTTATATGTGTTATTTATTGTAATTGTCGTTGTTTACATGATGCCACTGATTATCACTTTTACTAATTCTTTCATGGGAAGCAGGGAAGTAGAAAACAATTATACTACGGGCAGCTTGGGGATAGATGAATATATTGAGATGGATGTCGTACCCAAAAAGGTAACGTTGTCACAATATGCCTCCCTGTTATTTGACAGCCCGGTGTATCTGCATATGTTCTGGAATTCCGTAAAGATTGTGGTGCCGATTGTACTTGGGCAGATACTGGTGTCGGCTCCTGCGGCTTATGCGTTTACTGTTTTGAAATTCCGGGGAAAGGATATTTTGTTCTTTCTGTATATTATCGTCATGCTTTTGCCGCTTCAGGTAACTTTGATGCCTAATTATATCGTGGCAGACTGGATGAATATTACGGACAGTTACCTTGCCATTATTCTTCCCGGTATCTTCAATCCGTTGGGGGTATTTCTTTTACGGCAGTTTATGAAAAGTATGCCGGATGCCTATATTGAGGCGGCAAAGATGGATGGGGCAGGGCATGGAAAGATATTTTTGTGGGTGGTACTGCCAATGGTAAAGCATGGGATAGCGGCGGTAGCTATGCTTACCCTTTTGGATTATTGGAATCTGGTGGATCAGGCAGTCATATTCATACAGAATTCAGAAGTTCAGCCGTTATCTATTTTCCTTGCGAAGATCAACAGCGGTGAATTAGGAATTGCGTTTGCTGGTTCCTGTTTCTATGCGCTGCCGGTACTTTTGGTGTTGCTTTATGGTCAGGAGTATTTAAAAAATGGGATTGCGGTTACAGGATTAAAAGGATAAAGAGGAGGTTATAAAAATGGATGTAACAGAAAAAAGAAAGGGTATTTTTAAGAAGATATTTGTGGTTTTGTTTATCGTTTTGTTAGTCTTAACCTTTATTTCAAAATCCTTATATAACTATAGACTTCCAGTGGTGACAGCCTCTCTGCCAAAGCAGGGTAAACTTTCGTTTACAGTGGAAGGAACTTCAGAAATTACTTATGCGTATGTGGAGTCCTTTTATGCAGACATTGATGGCAGGATAAAAGAGATATTGGTGGAGACAGGGGAGGAAGTAAGAAAAGGTCAGCCTCTGATACGGTTTGAACTAAGCGGTACTGGTGAAATGTATGATGTCACTGCGGCTAAAGATGGCATTATTACAGGGATTGGCGCAAACAAAGGAATGTATGTATCTTCAATGCAGAATACGATTTTATATGAGATTGCTGAGAAGTCAGAGGAATGGGTATGTTCCTTAATCATTAGTGATGACCAGCTTGAACATATCAGCATGGAAAGCGTACCAGTATTAGAGATTGTAAGCCGGAATGAAACAGTGGAAGGAGAAATCCGCTCTATTATTGCCTATGCCAATCAAAACATGGAGGGCTATAAAGTAAATATCACAGTGAGAATGGCAGATGATTCTCTGGCAGGAGAGCGGGTGAACGTAACAGTTAAAGAAGATGGCGAACTGTATGATACGCTTATTCCAGTGGCAGCATTGTGTAAGGATGCGACAGGATATTATGTTCTTGTGTTACAGGAAAATGACAGTGTGCTTGGGGAGGGGTATAAAGCTCGCAGGATGTCTGTGGACTTATTGAAATCAGATGAGTCTTACTGTGCAGTAAGGGGGCTTCCGACAGATGAACTTGTTATCATAGCATCTACGGGTGAAATTGCGGATGGGAGCAACGTATTTTACGAAGGAGATGGTATGCGATGAAAGGATTCTTTGGAAAGAAAATATTAGCAGCGCTCATTCTTGTGGGAGCGGCGGGGTTCTGCCTATTGTTCGGATTGAAGATGCAGGGTGCGGTATGTGATGGGGTGTATGTGATATCATTCCAGCGTGATGACCGGGTTTTTACGGAAACCGATATCTCTAATATTGAGAAGGAGGGTATTGTTCTGACCTATATGCAGCAGATTTACCCTGATGTGTCAAACGGTTTCCGCAAGGAGGAAATTCCAGTTTTCCTGACCAACGAAAATCATGCATTCTTTACAAATACCTACATACAGGACTGTCTCTTTATCCACATCTGACGCTGCCGACGAAGAGGATAGTGTAGATCTCGGTGGTCGCC
>CAMWWJ010000131.1 GCA_947177925.1 uncultured Lachnospiraceae bacterium | reverse complement strand
GTTAGTACCGCTGCGTCTTTGCAGAGCGAAAGCGTGCCCAGAAGACTACCATATGTCCTGACATCTCCTGCGTCCTCATATCCAAATTCCCTCCCCCCTCTACACAAAAAAAATTCTTTCGGCAGGTTGCCCCACCCCTTTTTGTATGATATAATAAAACGATTATGCGAAAGGATAGACAGGTGAAGAAAATGAAAGCATTCTTAATTTTGGAAGACGGCACCGTATTTGAAGGAATACATATCGGTGCAAAAAAAGAAATCATCAGTGAAATTGTTTTTAACACATCTATGGCAGGATATCTGGAGGTGCTCACAGACCCCTCCTATGCGGGACAGGCAGTGTGCATGACATATCCCCTCATAGGCAATTACGGCATCTGCAAAGAGGACATGGAGTCAAGAAAGCTTTGGCCGGACGGATTCATTGTCAGAGAATTGTCCCGTATTCCAAGCAATTTCAGATGTGATATGACCATACAGGAAATGTTGGAAAGCTATGATGTGCCGGGAATCGCAGGGATCGATACAAGGGCCCTTACAAAGATTTTAAGGGAAAAAGGCACCATGAATGGCATGATTACAACAAATGAAGCATATAATTTAGATGAAATAATTCCAAAATTGAAGCAATACACAACCGGAAAGGTCGTGGAAATCGTTACCTGTGAACATAAATACGAATTAAAAGGCTCCAGGTCCTTAGAGGACAACGGACCGATTTCCGGCAGTGCCAGATATACAGGAGAGAAGGAAAGAAAGCCCTCTTTAGTAAGGGAATTAAAGGGAGTGGGCAAAAAGGTGGCACTTTTAGACCTGGGAGCAAAAGACAATATTGCAAAGAGTCTGGCAGCCCGAGGCTGTGATGTAACTGTTTATCCGGCAGATACAAAGGCGGAAGAAATATTTGCCGCAAAGCCTGATGGCATCATGCTCTCTAATGGACCGGGAGACCCAAAGGAATGCGCTTCCATTATTGAAGAGATACGAAAGCTTTACGAAGGGGACATACCGATTTTCGCCATCTGCTTAGGACATCAGTTGATGGCTCTTGCAACGGGAGCGGATACCTTCAAAATGAAATACGGACACAGAGGAGGCAATCATCCGGTAAAGGATTTAGCTACCGGAAGGGTTTATATTTCCTCACAGAATCATGGTTATGTAGTGGATATGGAAAAGCTGGATGAAAAGGTGGCGGTTCCGGCGTTCATCAATGTAAACGACGGCACCAATGAAGGACTTTCCTATACGGGCAAAAACATCTTTACGGTGCAGTTCCACCCGGAGGCATGTCCTGGGCCACAGGATTCCGGAGACTTATTTGACAGATTTATTACGATGATGGAGGAAACCAACAATGCCTAAAAATCCAAATGTAAAAAAAGTATTAGTAATCGGCTCCGGTCCAATCGTAATCGGACAGGCAGCAGAATTTGATTATGCAGGAACCCAGGCATGCCGTTCCTTAAAAGAGGAAGGCGTGGAGGTCATTTTAGTAAATTCCAATCCTGCAACCATTATGACTGATAAGGATATTGCGGATAAAGTATATATCGAGCCTTTGACCGTAAAAGTGTTAGAACAGCTGATTGAAAAGGAAAAACCGGACAGTGTGCTTCCTACCCTTGGGGGACAGGCAGGCCTGAATTTGGGCATGGAGCTGGAAGAGTCAGGTTTTCTTGCAAAACATCATGTAAAGTTACTGGGAACCACTGCAGCTACCATCAAAAAAGCAGAAGACCGTCAGGAATTTAAGGATACCATGGAAAAGATCGGTGAGCCCTGTGCTGCTTCCCTTGTAGTGGAAACAGTAGAAGACGGTGTGGCATTTACCAATTCCATCGGCTATCCGGTAGTGCTTCGTCCCGCTTATACATTGGGAGGTTCCGGCGGCGGCATTGCCCACAATCAGACAGAGCTGGAAGAAATTCTGGAAAACGGCTTAAGGCTTTCCCGTGTAGGACAGGTTTTAGTAGAGCGCTGCATAGCAGGCTGGAAGGAAATCGAATATGAAGTCATGCGGGATAGTGCAGGCAACTGCATTACCGTATGTAATATGGAAAATATCGACCCGGTTGGAGTACATACAGGAGACAGTATCGTAGTAGCGCCTTCCCAGACGTTAGGGGATAAAGAATACCAGATGCTTAGAAGCTCTGCTTTGAACATCATCAGCGAGCTGGAGATTACCGGAGGATGTAACGTACAGTTTGCCCTCCATCCCACCAGCTTTGAATACTGCGTCATTGAAGTAAATCCCCGTGTAAGCCGTTCTTCTGCACTGGCTTCCAAGGCAACCGGCTATCCCATTGCCAAGGTGGCGGCAAAGATTGCCCTTGGCTATACGCTGGATGAAATAAAGAATGCCATTACAGGAAAGACTTATGCAAGTTTTGAGCCTACGCTGGACTATTGTGTGATAAAGCTTCCAAGGCTTCCTTTTGATAAGTTTATTACAGCAAAACGTACCCTTACTACTCAGATGAAGGCTACCGGAGAGGTTATGAGCATCTGTCATAATTTTGAAGGAGCGCTTATGAAGGCAATCCGTTCCTTGGAGCAGCATGTGGACTGCCTCTTAAGCTATGATTTTTCAAGCCTTTCTTTAGAGGAATTGAAGGAAAGACTGAAAATCGTAGATGACCAGAGGATTTATGTGATTGCAGAGGCATTGCGAAAGGGCATGGATTATGAGACCATCCATGACATTACCAAAATCGACCCATGGTTCATAGATAAGCTGGCAATCCTTGTGGAAATGGAAAATGCCTTAAAGGAAGGACCTCTTACTGTAGAGCTGTTAAAAGAAGCAAAACGCATAGAGTTTCCGGATAATGTGATTTCCCGCCTGACAGGAATCAAAGAAGAGGAAATCAAGAAGATGCGCTATGAGAACGGAATCGTAGCCGTTTATAAAATGGTGGATACCTGTGCGGCAGAGTTTGAAGCTTCCACTCCGTATTATTATTCTGTATACGGCGGAGAAAACGAAGCGGTAGAGACAAAGCCGGAAAAGAAGGTGCTTGTTCTCGGCTCCGGTCCAATCCGTATCGGTCAGGGAATCGAATTTGATTACTGTTCCGTACATGCTACCTGGGCTTTTGCCAAGGAAGGCTATGAAACCATTATCGTCAATAACAATCCGGAAACGGTCAGCACCGACTTTGACATTGCTGACAAGCTTTACTTTGAGCCTCTTACTCCGGAGGATGTGGAAAGCATCGTCAATCTGGAAAAGCCTGATGGTGCGGTAGTACAGTTTGGAGGACAGACGGCCATCAAGCTGACGGAAAGCCTGATGAAGATGGGAGTACCCATATTAGGCACCAGCGCAGAAAATGTGGATGCGGCGGAAGACAGGGAGCTGTTTGATAAGATTTTAGAGGAATGCCAAATTCCAAGACCCTCCGGCGGCACCGTATTTACTGCAGAAGAGGCAAAGAAGGTGGCAAATGAATTAGGTTATCCGGTGCTTGTACGACCTTCCTATGTACTGGGAGGCCAGGGAATGCAGATTGCCATTTCTGATGAAGAAGTGGAAGAGTTCATGGAAATCATCAACCGGATCGCCCAGGATCATCCCATTCTGGTAGATAAGTATCTGGTTGGAAAGGAAATCGAGGTGGATGCGGTCTGCGACGGAGAAGATATACTGATTCCGGGCATTATGGAGCATATCGAACGTGCCGGCGTCCATTCCGGTGACAGTATTTCCGTATACCCTGCAAGGAGCATCAGCCAGAAAGTAAAGGAAACCATTGCGGAATACACAAGAAGACTGGCAAGGGCCCTTCATGTAGTAGGGCTGATCAACATTCAGTTTATCGTTTGCGGCGAAGAAGTATATGTAATCGAGGTAAATCCCCGTTCTTCCCGTACAGTACCCTATATCAGCAAGGTAACCGGAATTCCAATCGTGCCTCTTGCAACAAAAGTCATTATCGGCAATACCATAAGAGGGCTTGGTTATGAACCGGGACTTCAAAAGGAAGCGGATTATGTGGCAATTAAGATGCCCGTATTCTCCTTTGAAAAAATCAGGGGAGCGGAAATCAGCTTAGGGCCGGAAATGAAATCTACAGGAGAGTGCTTAGGAATTGCAAAGACCTTTAACGAAGCCTTATACAAGGCGTTTATCGGAGCAGGAATCGACCTGCCAAAGCATAAGCAGCTGATTATTACCGTAAAGGATGCGGATAAAGGGGAAGCAATTGAAATCGGAAGAAGATTTGAAAAGCTGGGTTATAAAATTTATGCAACTCGTTCCACTGCCAATGCGTTAAAGGAAGCGGGAGTGAATGCCAGAAAGGTGAATAAGATTCAGCAAGAATCGCCTACAGTCATGGACCTTATTTTAGGGCATAAGATCGATCTGGTCATTGATACGCCTACTCAGGGACGGGACAAATCCAGAGATGGCTTCCTGATTCGGAGAACTGCCATAGAGACAGGTGTAAATTGTTTGACAAGTCTGGACACTGCCAATGCGCTGTTGACCAGCCTTGAAAATACAGATGTACAGAATCTTTCGTTAATTGATATAGCAGCCATATAAACAGGTTTGGATGATAAGGAAAAGAGTATATGTTTCGTGTTAGGAAAGAACTGGCCAAGAAACAGTTTCTTGGCCGTGTGATTACTATAGGATCTGTTGCTCTTCTTATCTGTACCATAATATGTATCTTACACGTTGTCGATGTAAAGAAAAATTTTGAAGAGGAAAGAACACAAAACATAGAGGAACATTTAACGGTTTCCACGGAAAATATGTCCGATCATATGAATCATTCCATGGAAACACTGGAACAGGCCGTTTCCGTTATGACAAAAGGCGGGAAAAAGCCGGATGAGGAATTGATTTTCTTTGTGCTTGGCGAATATCAGAATATCAATGATTTTTCACTGGTTGTATTTATTGACAACGATGGGACCACTTATTATGCAGACGGAGGTAGGAAGCATAGAGGCGAAGAACCTATAGAAAAGCTGTATATGACGGAAAAAAGAATAATGGTGTTCAATGACTATGACTTAGGAGATGGTGTGGGCACTGCCATGTATGTGGCACCGGTTATTTTTGAAGGAGAAAAGCTGGGCGAAGTGGTAGGCCTCCAACCCATGACGGATGTGCTCAAGGGATATGCCTTTGAGTATTTAAACGAAATCGGGGACACCTTTCTCATAGGCATGAGTGGTGAAATACTGGTAGGCCAGAGCAGGGAATTTGATATAAAGCAGGAAGAAGAGGAAAATATATTCGACCTGTTAAGAGGAATCGACTTAAAAGGAAAAGGCAATGTAGAAGCAATCGATTCCATGCAGAAGGATCTGAATAATTATACTACCAGCAGGATTACCTTATCCACCGAAAGTGGAAAGCTGTATGCCACCAGCCAGCAAATACAAGGGGCGGAGAAGTTTTATTTGTTCCACTGCTATCGGGAAACGGTGTTCAATGAGAGGGTTTATCCGGTGCTCTATCGAAGCGTTGCTGCGGTTCTGATCATTGTGACTGCTATGCTCTGCCTGCTTATTTATGTATGGTTCTGTCTTAGGAGGAATATCAATACCATTGAGAAGCTGGCCTATGAGGATCCGATTACAAAAGGAAAGAACCTGAATTATTTTAAGGAAAAGGCAAGCAGGCTCCTTGCTGAAAGCAAGAGAACCAATTTTGCAGTAGTAAGGTTCGATATATTGAATTTCCGTTATATCAATGAAGCATATGGCCATTTAAAGGCTGATGATCTGTTGACTATCGTTTCCATGGAAGGAAAGAAGGCATTTCAGGATAAAGAATTGTGTGTCCGCATGAATTCCGATCAATTTGTAGTGCTTTTAAAGAGTAAGGATGATTATAAAACAAAAATACAGGTATTTACGGATAACATCAATATCCGTGCTATTGAAACGGGAATCAGTTATCCCATTAGGCTGAAATGTGGAATCTACCAGATCCGCAATGACGACAGGGATATCGACCAGATTCTTGACCGGGCAAATGTGGCAAGAAAGTCACTGATTGGAAATGAAAAAGAGCTGCTATCATTCTACAGTGATAAAATCATCAATGATATGCGTATGGCCGATAAAATTGAATCGGATATGGATAAGGCTCTTATGGATGGAGAATTCAAGCTGTATCTCCAGCCCAAGTGGAATATTGAAAAAGATGAGCTCTATGGAGCGGAAGCGCTGGTGCGCTGGATAAGACCGGATGGAAGCGTTGTTTATCCGGATCAGTTCATACCGGTATTTGAAAGAAATGGTTTTATTGAAAAGTTGGATTTTTATATGCTGACAAATGTCTGCCGTATGCTTCATAACCTGCAAAGAGCGGGTATGCCTGTTTTTCCGGTTTCGGTAAACCAGTCCAGAAGGCTTTGGGATAATCCCAGATATGTGGAGCAAGTGGAAGAGATATTGAAGCGTTATCAGGTTCCAAGCAATATGGTGGAGCTGGAAGTGACGGAGACGGTATTTTTCGAAGAGCGTGATAAGATGCTTACCATTATCCAGGAGCTGAAAGGAAAGGAAGTGCTCCTTTCCATGGATGACTTCGGTTCCGGTTATTCCTCCCTGAATCTGTTAAAGGATGTTCCCTTTGACGTGCTGAAAATTGACAGGGAATTCTTCAGCGAGTCCGTAACCTCTACGTCCAGCACGTGGATTTTACAGAAAATCATTGAAATGGCGGAGGGGTTGAATATCCGGGTGCTTTGTGAAGGTGTGGAAACGAAAGAACAGGTAGAGCTGTTAGGAAAGCTTGGCTGTAAATATGTACAGGGCTATTATTATTCCAAGCCTCTTTCCATGATTGTATTTTTAGAAAAATATTTTGGTGATCATATTGAATTATCAGATGATGATGGAGAAGATACTACAACAGAATAGTGAACGGGGAAAAAGTCTCTTTTTACATAGCTGCTGCGCGCCATGCAGCAGCTATGTTCTTAACTGTCTGCGGGAGTTTTTTAAAATCACCGTTTTTTACTACAATCCTAATATTACAGAGGATGGGGAATACAAAAAACGGGTGGAGGAGCAGAAGCGATTTATTTTAAGGCTCAATGAGGAAGCCGGGGAAGATGGCAGCTTAGAAAAGGGAAGTGTCTTTCCGATTTCTTTTCAGGAAGGGGATTACAGACCGGAAAGCTTTTTCGGGCTTGTAAAAGGACATGAGGCTGACAGGGAAGGGGGAGAGCGCTGCTATCTGTGCTATGAAATGCGCTTAAGGGAAGCGGCCTTTTACGGAAAAGAGCAGGGCTTTGACTATTTTACCACCACATTGTCCATAAGCCCTATGAAAAATGCCAAATGGCTTAATGAGATTGGAGAAAGAATGGGAGAGGAATATGGGATTTCATACCTCCCCTCCGATTTTAAGAAAAAGGACGGGTATAAGAAGTCCGTTTTACTGTCCGGGGAATATGATTTATACAGGCAGGATTACTGCGGCTGTGTATTTTCAAAAAGAGACAGACAAAGGAATAAAGGAAAGGAAGAATAAAATTCATGAAAAAAATACTGGATCTGATTTCAGAAGAAATGAAAAAAGCATTTGAAGAAGCAGGCTATGACAGAGAGCTTGGAAAGGTATCCCTGTCCAATCGTCCTGATCTTTGTGAATATCAGTGTAACGGGGCCATGGCAGGAGCAAAAACCTATAAAAAGGCTCCCATTATGATAGCAAATGAAGTGGCGGAAAAACTCACAGACAGCGAGATATTTTCAGAGGTAACCGCCGTTATGCCGGGCTTTTTGAACTTAAAGGTAAAAGAAGGGTTTGTTACAGCTTACTTAAAGGAAATGGAAGCAAGTGACAAATTCGGTCTTAAGAAGCCGGAAAAGGTGAAAAAAATCGTCATTGACTACGGCGGGCCAAATGTGGCAAAGCCTCTTCACGTAGGGCATCTGCGTTCTGCCATTATCGGGGAGAGCATTAAACGCATTGCCCGTTACGTGGGACATGAAGTCATCGGTGATATTCATTTGGGAGACTGGGGGCTTCAAATGGGGCTTATCATTACCGAATTAAAGGAAAGACAGCCGGAGCTTGTTTATTTCGATGAGGCTTACACGGGAGAATATCCAAAGGAGCCGCCTTTTACCATTACTGAGCTGGAAGAAATTTATCCAACAGCCAGCGGAAAATCCAAGGAGGATAAGGCTTATAAGGAACGTGCCATGGAGGATACCTATAAGCTGCAAAACGGTGTCAGAGGGCACAGAGCCCTTTGGAAGCATATCATTCAGGTATCGGTGTCGGATCTGAAGAAGAACTATGCCAATCTGAATGTGGATTTTGATCTTTGGAAAGGGGAATCCGATGTTCATGACAGAATTCCAGGCATGGTGGAATATATGAAGAAAGAGGGTTATGCCCATGAGTCAGAAGGAGCCCTGGTGGTAGATGTAAAGGAAGAAACGGATACCAAGGAAATTCCGCCCTGTATGATTTTAAAGTCAGACGGCGCTTCTTTATACAATACTACGGATCTTGCAACCATTATGGAGCGAATGGAAGAAATTCATCCGGATCAGCTTATTTATGTGGTAGATAAAAGACAGGAGCTGTACTTTGAACAAGTATTCCGATGCGCTAAAAAAACAAAGCTGGTAGAAGGAGATACCGATTTAAGATTCTTAGGATTCGGCACCATGAACGGCAAGGATGGAAAGCCCTTTAAGACAAGGGATGGCGGTGTCATGCGCTTAGAAAGCCTGATTTCCGATATCAATG
>CAMWWJ010000130.1 GCA_947177925.1 uncultured Lachnospiraceae bacterium | reverse complement strand
ATTATATACGGTAGGCATGCTTCCTCCGGCACGAAATGCCTCATATGCCAGCTTAAGCCCGGTAAAAGTATCCATATCCGGTTCTTCAAAGGTCAGCTCCCTCAGCTTGTAAAAGTCAAGGGATTCCTCCTTCCTTAAAATTCTGTCCGGATAAAACAGCGCATATTGGATGGGCAGCTTCATATCAGGAGTTCCAAGCTGTCCAATTACGGCACCGTCCACATACTCTACCATAGAGTGTATGATGCTTTGGGGATGTACTACTACTTTTATTTGCTCTTGTGACACATCAAAAAGCCAGCCTGCTTCCATAACCTCCAGACCCTTATTGACCATCGTTGCGGAATCTATCGTAATTTTCCTTCCCATAGACCAGTTTGGATGCTTTAGTGCATCCTCTACCTGTATTTCCAAAAGCTCTTCTTTTTTTCTGCCCCTGAAGGGTCCTCCGGAAGCCGTTAAAAGAATCTTTGCCACTCTTTCCCCGGATTCTCCATTTAAAGACTGGAAAATGGCACTGTGCTCACTGTCTACCGGAAGAATAGGAACCTTAAGTCTTTTGGAAAGCGGCATGATCAAATGTCCCGCCGTCACCAGTGTTTCTTTATTGGCAAGGGCTATTGTCTTGCCTGCTTCCATGGCAGCTATGGTAGGACGTATCCCAATCATGCCTACCATGGCAGTTACTACCGTATCCACCTCTGATAAAGTTACAATATGCAAAAGCCCTTCCATGCCTGCAAGAATCTCTGTCTGCAGATCCTTTACCCTTGACTTTAAATCTCTTGCGGCTTCTTCTGTCCACATCACTGCATAGGAAGGAGAAAATTCCCGGATCTGCTCCTCCATCTTCTCCACGTTTTGTCCCGCTGCCAGTGCAATGACCTGCAGTTTTTCTTTCTGTTCTCTTGCTATTTGTAACGTCTGGGTTCCAATTGAGCCTGTAGACCCAAGCACCGCGATCTTCTTCATTTCCATCTTCCTTCTATCCATAAAAATTTGTATACTTTTTTAATATAGCTTCCGGTTCAACAAAAGCACTGCAAGATAATAAATCATGGGGGCAGTGAACATCACGCTGTCAAACCGGTCCATAATGCCGCCATGGCCTGGAATCAGCTTTCCATAATCCTTTATGGAAAAATTCCGCTTAATGGCTGATGCTGCCAAATCCCCTACCTGACTGATTACTGCGCCAATTCCTGCAATTACCCCTATCAGCCATATATTTTCCTGTTCCAGAAATTGGAAGCGCACCAAAATATAACCATATAGGACACCCACTAAAAAAGCGCCTATAACGCCGCCTATTGCACCTTCAATTGACTTTTTGGGACTTAGCTTTGGAGCCATTTTATGCTTACCTATGAGCATTCCCACCAGATACGCGCAGGTATCGCAGATCCATGAACTGATAAAAATCAGCCATACCAGATAAAACCCGTCCTCCAGATTTCTCGTTAAATAAATATAGGATAACATAATCGGAGCATAGATAAAAGCAAACACGGCAGCCATTACCTGATTGGCATGATACTTGGGAAAGGAAAATACATACACAAACATAATGCCGATTATAGTCAGTGTAATGGCCAGCATAACATAGGTCTCCGTATCCGCAAAGAAACGAACACCATAATACCCTATTACTCCCAGCAGTCCTACCATTTCCATTCCGTTTAACTTTCCGTTTTTTTCATATACTTTTGTTGCCCGGATTATTTCCCAATAAGCTGCTGCTGCAAGGAACAGGCATAGCAGGAACAAGATGTTTCCTCCAAGAAGCATGGAGGCCGCCAGCACAATCACTAAGACAATGCTGCTAAGAAGTCTTTCCAGAAACATATTATTCCTCCTTTACAAGACCGTATCGGCGATCTCTGTTTGAATATGCTTCTACCGCTTTTAATAACTCTTCTTTTGTAAAATCCGGCCAAAGCACATCCGTAAAATAAAATTCTGTATAGGCTGACTGCCAGAGCAGGAAATTGGAAATTCTCTGCTCCCCACTTGTACGAATCAATAAATCCGGATCCGGCAGCCCCTTTGTATCCAGATATTCTTCAAACAACTCCTCTGAAATATGGTCAGGGGCCGTTCTTCCCTCTGCTACATCCTCTGCCATCCGCCTCATGGCTCTGAGCATTTCATCCCGGCTCCCATAATTTAATGCAATTTGAAAATGAAGACCGTCATTGTTCTTTGTTGCCTCTTCCAGTTCTGCAATCCGTTTTCTGATATCCTGATCTAAGCCGGTCTTGTCTCCGATTACCCGCACGCACATCCGATTTTTCTCAGCAGTCTTTAAACAGGTCTTCATATAATTACGCAAAAGCTTCATCAGGGCATCCACCTCGTCCTTGGGACGATTCCAGTTTTCCGTAGAAAAAGCATACACTGTCAAATATTCAATTCCCATTTTATAGGCTTCCTCGCAGATGACTTCCACCGTCTTGCTTCCCTGCATATGTCCATAATTTCGGGGCATCCCTTTGCCCTTTGCCCATCTTCCGTTTCCATCTAATATAATGGCTACATGCTTTGGCATATTCATACGGCCTTCCTCACTTTCCTTTGCCTTCTGTCTAAAAACATAGAAAGCGGGAACAGCGGCAAATCCTTCTGTTCCCCTTTATTTTCCTCCAAAACTCTACACGGTCATAATTTCTTTTGATTTTTCTTCCACTAAAGACTCTACATCTTTTACGAATTTGTCCGTAAGCTTCTGAAGCTTTTCCTCAAGCTGTTTGATCTCGTCCTCAGATACTTCTGCTTTTGCCAGCTTCTTAAAAGCATCATTGCCATCACGCCGGATATTCCGGATAGCTACTTTGCAGTCCTCGCCTTTTTTCTTCACTTCTTTGACAAGCTCTTTTCTTCTTTCCTCTGTCAGCTCTGGAAAAACAAGACGGATAACGGCTCCGTCATTGGATGGAGTAATTCCCAAATCAGAACTCATAATTGCTTTTTCAATTTCTTTGATCAGGCTTTTTTCCCATGGAGCAATCTGGATCATTCTTGCTTCCGGCACGCTGATATTTCCCACCTGCTGAATTGGCGTAGGAGTTCCGTAATAATCTACTTTAATTTTATCAAGTACATGAGGATTTGCGCGCCCTGCCCGAATCGTCACAAAATCCGCTGCTAAAAAGTCATATGCTTTTTTCATCTTCTCTTCATAAGGTACCAGTCTTTCATCCATTTGTCTTTCCTCCCTAAACAATTACCTTCGTGCCGGTAAAATTGCCCTTCACTGTATTTACAATGCTATTTTCTTCATTCAGTCCAAAGACCCACATAGGCATTTTATTATCCCTTGCCAGAATTGATGCGGTCATATCCACTACCTGAAGGTTCTTTGCAATGACTTCATCAATGGTAACGGTTTCGTATTTTTTTGCATTAGGATTTGTGCCCGGATCATCGTCATAGACCCCGTCAACAGCTTTTGCTAAAAGCACTACTTCCGCCTCAACTTCAACGGCTCTCAATAATACTCCCGTATCCGTTGAAAAATACGGATGGCCCGTACCTCCTGCAAAGAAAACTACCATGCCTTTTTCAAAATACTTATTGGCCCTGTCCTTGGAAAATAATTTGGTAAAGGAACCACATTCAAAGGGCGTTAAAATATTTGTACGCATACCCACAGACCGAAAAATCTCGGAAACATATATACAGTTCATAATCGTGGCAAGCATGCCGATCTGATCTGCTTTCGTCCGGTCGATATTCTCACTGGAACGCCCTCTCCAAAAGTTACCGCCCCCAATCACGATTCCTACCTGGATTCCAGCCTCCGTCAATTCCCTGACCTGGAGAGCCACTCTTTTTACGGTTTCCTCATCAAATCCGGTTTTCTTTGGTCCTGCCAGTGCTTCCCCGCTGAGCTTTAACATGATTCGCTTCATAGTGCACCTCTCTTATTTTTTCTTCTTTAAGTCCTCAAAGAATGCTGTCGGGTTTACTTCTGCATAGCATTGTGAACATAAGCCTTCAATTACCGCACCGTTATTGATCTGGACAGATTTGGATTTGATATTTCCCATAACAATTGCGGTAGTATCCAAGATAACCGGTCCCTTTACATCGATATCACCCTTTACTGCCCCTGCAATTGCTGCACTGGTAGCAAAGATATTGCCAATGATAACGGAGCTTTGACCTATCTTAATAACACCATCCGAACGAACCTCACCATTGATATTAGCAGAATCCGCATATATTTCCGCTGCCTTGGAATTTCCGTTAATGCTGCCTGCAACATCCAGCTTTCCTAATGTTTCCACATTTCCGTTAATGGTTCCCAGTATTTCCAGAGAACCTCTTGAGGAAATATCTCCGTTTACTGTCATTCCTTCTGTAATGATGGATGTTTCATCTGATGCTACGCCTGTAAGTTTTGTTGTTTCTGCCATTTTTCTATCCCCTTTGCTTTCCTTTTCTTCCATTTGTTTTTCTGACTGTCTTTCTTCCTGTATTTTCTGCATAACTACCTGTTCCTCCTTTTTTACATCAACCGGGGGCTTTTGTTGTTCCTCCCGGGGCTTTTCTGTTTCTTCTTTCATAAACTCTGATTCTTCCATTTCTTCTATCTCTTCAAACTCTTCAAAATCATCCTCTAAATTACCGCTTTCTTCAAACTCTTCCTCAAGGCTGTTTTCCTTCATGAAATCCTCCTGCTGATTACTGCTTTCCTCTTCAAAATCATTCTCATGATTATTGTTTTCTTCTATGAAATCATTTTCAAAATCAACATCAAATTCCTCTTCACCCTTTAAAGCCGCTTCTACATCCGCTACTATGTCGGGAGAGTATTCTTCTTTGTTTTCTTCTGTCTCTTCCTTTAAGAACGCATCCAACTCGGCAGGATCAATTGCAATTTCTGCCATCTCTTCCTTTTTGGAAGCTTTTTCCTCAACAGCCTCGTTTACTGCTTCCTTATTTTCCTGTCCCTGAGCTTCTTCCTGTTCCTGTAAAATCTCATCTGGCATCAGCTCATTTACTGCCTGTGACAGATCTTCTTTTAAGTCTTGAAAAAATCCCATTTCATTATCCTCCGTCTGTTATTGTTCTATCTTAATTCTATTTCTTTATAACATGCTGTACTCTCACCGTGTCATCCGTTATCGGCAGGATTTCCACATTTTCCATAGCCTGTAAAGCTTCTATGATAATAGGAAGTGCCTCAACGGTTGTGGTTTTGTCATCTGCGTCGTGCATCAATACTACTGCTGTAGAATGTTTTTCTATATCGTTCAGTACATTTCCTGCAATTTCTTCTACTGATAGCTTGCGGCCTGTTGCATCCAGACTTGAAACATTCCAGTCAAAATAATCAATATCCTGTTCATTCAGATAATCAATCAGCTCTTCCATATCCACTTTGCTTACGGTATTGCTGCTTCCTCCTGGAAATCTGCATATTCTGGACCATGTTCCGGTGGTTTCATAAATATACTCCTGAAGCTTGGAAAGATCTTCGGCATACGCATCCACACTGGCATAAATTTCATTATACCTATGGCTGTATGAGTGCATTCCAATCGTATGCCCCTCCTCTACGATTCTTCGATAAAGAGGCCTGTATACTTCTCCTTCCTTTCCAACCACAAAAAAGGTCCCTTGCACATGATACCTGGCAAGAATGTCCAAGATTGCCTCCGTATTACCGCTTGGTCCATCATCAAAGGTCAGATACACCTTTGTTGTTTTTGTTTCCTCCAAGACATCCGCTTCTTCCTGGGCAAATACCTTCATGCTTTCTTCCTGCTCCTGATTACCATCCGCATTTTGGCTGGATAGAGCCACTTCCACCTGTGCAGCCGTTTCTTTCACCTTCTGCAATTCTCTTTCTGCCTTTAATTCTTCTAACTCCTTCTCCAAATGTCCCACTCTCGCAAAAAGAATGATACAAAGAAGGATTGGCAGCAATATTGCCAGAAGCAGGCTGATAATAATGGCCTTTTTCAAATTCTGCACACGTCTTGCTCTTTTTTCTCTGGCCGCTAAAGCTATGTCCTTCGGCTCTGACATGGCTGTTAGCTCCTTACATAGATTTTTACATATCTTTTGCTATTGTATCACATTTTTTTGTAGAAAAAAAGAAAAAAGAATGAAAACATCCTTTTTCTTTTTTATCAGTTAAATTGTTCAAATATTTTTGACATTTCTGTATACTGCTCTTTTATTTTCAGATATAGTCCCACGGTAGCTTCCTTTTCCTCTTCGTAATTGGAAATGACACTGTCATAGTGCATCATCAGACAATCTACCACCTTCTGGCTGATTTTATTGTTTTGCGCATCAGAGTTCAAAATCGATTTTATCTTCTCACTGTCAAAAGCTTCTTTATAACTCCGCTTTCCGTAAAGGGCACTTAAAATATCCGCAACTGCCACAATCTGCTGTGGAACAGTCAGCTCCGCTTCCGTAAGCCCTCTGTGATATCCGCTTCCGTCCAGTTTCTCATGGTGTCTTACCGCAATCTGCAGCACATCATCATCCACAATTCCCTCCAAAATCATTTCCGTAATCCGCACATGGGCTTTCATGACCTTCATCTCTTCCTCGGAAAGCCTTCCGGTAGATTCTAAAATATTTAAGGGAATGCAAAGCTTTCCAAGATCATGAAGAAGCGCACCATAATAAAGGTTCCTAAGTTCCACGCCGCTAATGCGCATAAGTCTGCCAAGCTGTCCTGCAAAATTCACCGTAGACATAGTATGCACTACGGTATGTTCGCTTCGAAAGTCAATGGTATAGACAAGCATTTCCAAAAAGCCTTTTTTGTACTTTTCGCTGAATACCTGCTTGCTCAAAAGCTGGTTCAACTCCTTCTGATAGGTGTCGCTTGCCAGCTTTTCCATAATATGGAAGCTTTTGTCCGCCTTAAAAAATAAATCCAGTGCCCTGCCTGAAAAAGCAATATCCCTGTATCTGCTAAAATAATCCGCAGGCATCTCCGCATGTTTCATATGCATGAATGTATCCATTTTGTCCGCCAGATTCAGGCATTCGATAATATGCATATACTTGCTGTTAATGAGCGGATAACGATTATAATCCAAATGATGGTACAGCACGATTTCCGCCTTATCCCCTATAGGAGATAAGTATTTTAAAAACAGAAAGCCATAAATGGAATGAGACCATAGGTTTTTTGTTTCAAAGTCCACAACATTTTTTACATTTTCTTCCTTATAGATACCTATATCATGCAAAATCCCCAGCATGGTATAATCTACCAGCTCCTGCTCGGAATATAGATTCTCATATTCCAACATCTTATAGAGAATATAGCCCGTTATTTCACCATGGTCTATAATTTTGGGGTTTACAAGGCTTAACGTTTTCCGGATGATTGCATTTACATTTTCGCTGCTGATTATACTCATTGCACACTCTCCGCCTTTTTCTATCTGATGCTTCGTATGCTGTTAGTATATCATAACTTGGATTGTAAAAAAAGATAAATATGATGGTTGGAATTTTTTTTATCACATTTCACAAAAAACGCACTCAATCCCCTACTGACACAATTCACCAACTACCTGATTGATAACCTTCCCATCTGCTTTCCCTTTTAGCTCTGCCATAACCGCCTTCATGATCTGCCCTTTATTTTTTGTAGCAATCACATCTGAAAATTTTTCTGTAAGAATCGCTTTTACTTCTTCGGCAGATAACAATGCAGGCGCATATTCATTGATAATATCGTATCTTGCCTTGTATTCCTCCAAAAGATCCGTTCTATCCGCCGGACAACTGTCAAGCTGCTCCTTTGCGGTTTTTAATTCCTTCAGGATGACCCGATCCACAAGCTCAGATTTTATATCTTCCCTGCATCCTTCATCAATAGCCACTTTCTTTACTGCAGAAATCAATGCAGAAATGCCATCCTTTCTTGTCTTATCCTTTGCCTTCATGGCTGCGATCATATCTTTTTGTAATTGTTCCATTTCCATAACAATTCCTCCTGCTTTTTCCTTTTTCATTATTACTTTATTATAATCTTTTTTCTTGGGAAAGCAAGAAGGTTTCTGCCTGTACCACGGAAATCAATTTTCAGTCAGCGGCTCTCTCTATTTTATCAGTAATATATTTTTCCATCTGTTCCTTTGGAATATTCAAAGAAATAGATAATTCCGAATAAAGATTCTCCTCCGCCTGTTTAAAATATCTGCTGTCAGTGGCAGTAATCTTCTTTCCATTTGCCAAACGCTCCTGTTTGCGCAAATACAACGTTTTAATGATCCTGATCCATTCCCTGCATTCACAGCTTCTAATGCATTCCTTATATTTTACTTCCCGCAGCTTGTCATTACTGATCCAGAATTTATCAATATTCGGAATGTCGTCAATCAGATTGTCCGCTTCTTTTTTCGATAGGATTCTTCTGATCACATTCTTCTCGTTATCCACTGGAATAAAGATTCTTCCTTCTGGGAACTATCCTGTTGATTGCATCATTTTAAATATGAATGGAATCCATAAATATATTTTACCAAAACAGATTTTTCTTTTCTAATGGTTTTTCACTTTCCTTTAAAATTTTGGTTATTTCTCCCCATATGTCCTCATGAAGTTTTGTGCACTTTTTCTACTTTGGTTGAAACATGGCAGACTCCCATATCACTATCCCATTCCATATAATTTATCTTCTTTTCATTTATTCCATCAAGCTTTGGCAATCATATGATTTTAAGAAAGTTTAATTTTATTTTAGTTTATCTAAAAAATTATACTGGTTTTTTCACAAATTATGGATTTCATTGCATTTTATTA
>CAMWWJ010000129.1 GCA_947177925.1 uncultured Lachnospiraceae bacterium | reverse complement strand
ATGCATCAGGAGCGCTGGTATGTGTTACGCTATGATGTTGGTCCGGTAATTGAAATTATGTATTTGGGAGTTGACGAGGACAGCCTGTCTTTTCGGAGCTATGGGAATTATCTGCTTCTTGGGGGCGGAAGCCATCATACGGGTGTATGCCAGCCGGGCATGGGATATGAGCTTATAGAGCTGGAAGCGGAAAAATATTATAAGAACGGAAAGGAAGCAGCCAGATGGTCAGCGCAGGACTGTATGACTCTGGACGGGATTCCCTATATTGGACGATTTTCTTCCTCCATGAATCATATCTATGTGGCAACAGGTTTTGGAAAATGGGGGATGACAAGCTCCATGGCAGCAGCATGCCTGATCCGGGATATGATTCTGGAAAAGGAGCCTGTCAATGAAAAGGTATTTTCTCCACAGAGATTTCACTTATCAGCTTCTGCCAGTACATTGGTGCAGGAAGGGCTGATGACTGTGCGGGGATTTACAAAAAAATGGGCAGGGCTTCCCGAAAAAGACTTGAAAAAGCTGGAGACCGGAAAAGGAGTCGTAGTGGAACACGAAGGAGAAAAAGTAGGAGCTTATAAGGATGAAAAGGGAGAGGTTTTTCTTGTATCTGCAATCTGTCCCCATTTAGGCTGCGAGTTAGTATGGAATCCACAGGAGAAAAGCTGGGACTGTCCGTGCCATGGTTCAAGGTTTGATTACAGGGGAAGGATTTTAGACGGGCCTGCACAAGAAAATCTATCTGCTTCTTGAAAGGAAAAAACTGCTGTGGTAATATAAATGGAAGAAATTAGAAGATACAAGAACAGGTAAAGACAGGAGTAGATACAAATGAAACCATTTGCAAAACGTCTGGAAGATTTTGAAGAAGGAATTTTTCAGACATTAAACGATAAAAAGAATCAATTGGAGAAAGAGGGAAGGACTGTTTACAATTTTTCCGTAGGCACCCCGGATTTCAAGCCGGCAGAGCATATTATGAGGGCGGTTGCAGAAGCAGCGGCGAAGCCGGAAAACTATAAATATGCATTAGCAGATCTGCCGGAATTGACTGAAGCAGTCATAGAACGGTTCCAAAAAAGATATGGCGTCAGCCTGAAGGAATCAGAGATTACTTCCGTATATGGCTCCCAGGAAGGAATTGCCCACATTGCCCTTCCTTTATGCGACCCGGGGGATGTGGTCTTAGTACCTAATCCCGGCTATCCTATTTTTGAAGCAGGGCCAAAGCTTATGGGAGCAGAGGTAAGAACCTATGATTTAATAGAAGAAAAGGGATACCTGCCCAATCTTTCGGATATTCCCAAGGAAACAATAGAAAGGACAAAATTTATAATCGTATCCTATCCGTTAAATCCTGTATGCAAGCAGGCTCCGGAATCCTTTTATCAGGAGCTGATTGTATGGGCAAAGGAAAACGGCATCTGGATTCTCCATGACAATGCCTATTCGGACATTGTATATGACGGAAAAACAGGACGTTCCATTTTATCCTATGAAGGGGCCAAGGAAGTGGCGGCAGAGTTTTATTCCCTGTCTAAATCCTTTAACTATACAGGGGCCAGAATGGGATTTCTGGCGGGCAATGAACAAATTGTCCAGAATTTTAAAAAGATACGTTCCCAAATCGATTATGGTACATTCCTTCCGGTACAGTATGGCGCCATTGCTGCGTTGACCGGACCGGACAACGGCGTGCTGGAGCAGTGCAGGGCTTATGAGGAAAGAAGAAATGCTCTTTGTGACGGTTTAACGAAAATCGGATGGAAATTTGAAAGAAGCGAAGGCACTATGTTTGCGTGGGCAAAAATTCCAGACGGATTTTCGGATGATACCCAGTTCGTTATGGAGCTTATGGAAAAGACCGGCGTGATCTGCACGCCGGGAAGCAGCTTTGGCAGCCTTGGAAAAAATCACGTACGGTTCGCACTGGTCCTTCCGGTAGAAACGATTTTAGAAGCCATTGCCCAAATAGAGAAAAGCGGCATTTTAAAAAAATAACTGAAGCAAAAGGGCGAAAGAAAGGGAACGGAAAGTATCTGCTAAAATTTCCGTTCCCTTTTTGTGCAATTTTTTCATTTTCCCTTGGTTGACATGAGGTTGGAAATACTCTATACTAATTTGGTGACCACTAGATATAGTGATTGAAAAAAAGAAAGAAACACAATGTAGTGTTCCGGGTGAGTATATGCGGTTTTATGCCGTACTTTTGGAGGGATTTTCATGACGATAGCAGTAGGAAAAAAGGCAGAGACAATTGATTACGGAAAGGAATATGTTACAGAACTGCCTGTGAAAGTGGTAAAGAAAGATGGAAGCGAGGAAGCCTTTAACGTACAGAAAGTAGTGGATGCAGTTGGAAAATCCGCATACCGGGCTTTAACGGAATTTTCGGAAGAAGAAAAGAAACATATTTGTAATTACGTAGTGGAAAAGGTGAATGAGCTTGGAAAAGACCGGATTCCGATTCCTGTCATGCATAATATCGTGGAAAGCGCTTTAGAAGAGGTAAAACCTATTGTGGCAAAAAGCTATCGGGATTACCGGAATTATAAGCAGGATTTTGTACGTATGCTGGATGATGTGTATAAAAAGAGCCAGTCAATCATGTATGTGGGAGATAAAGAGAATGCCAATACGGATTCCGCATTGGTTTCCACAAAAAGAAGTCTTATTTTTAATCAGTTGAATAAAGAGCTGTATCAGAAATTTTTTATGACTACAGAAGAAATACAGGCATGCAGGGACGGATATATTTATGTACATGACATGTCTGCAAGACGTGATACCATGAACTGTTGTCTTTTTGATGTGGAAAGTGTTTTGTCCGGTGGATTTGAAATGGGCAATATCTGGTATAATGAGCCAAAGACTTTAGATGTGGCATTCGATGTAATCGGAGATATCGTATTGTCTGCAGCAAGCCAGCAGTACGGCGGCTTTACCGTACCAAGTGTGGACAAGATATTAGAACCTTATGCAGAAAAATCTTATAAAAAATATGTGGACAAATATACCCGTCTGGGCATTGACAAGGAAAGTGCGGAGGCAGAAGCTTTTGCGGATGTGGTAAAGGAATTCGAACAGGGCTTCCAGGGCTGGGAATATAAATTCAACACAGTTGCCAGCAGTCGGGGAGATTATCCGTTCATTACCGTAACAGCAGGGACGGAAACAGGAAGATTTGCAAAGCTTGCTACCATTTCCATGCTGAACGTAAGAAGAAAGGGACAGGGAAAGGAAGACCATAAAAAACCGGTGCTTTTCCCTAAAATCGTATTTTTGTATGATGAAAACCTCCATGGCCCGGGAAAGGAGCTGGAGGATGTATTTGAAGCAGGGGTGAAATGCTCCGCAAAAACCATGTATCCTGACTGGCTGAGCTTAACGGGAAAGGGCTATGTGGCAAGCATGTATAAGCAGTATGGGGAAATTATCTCTCCAATGGGCTGTCGTGCCTTTTTATCTCCATGGTACAAGGAAGGCGGTATGCATCCTGCCAATGAAAAGGATAAGCCTGTATTTGTGGGAAGGTTTAATATTGGTGCGGTATCCCTGCATCTGCCTATGATTTTGGCAAAAGCAAAGCAGGAGAGCAGAGATTTTTATGAAGTGCTGGATTATTATTTGAATTTAATCCGCCAGCTTCACATCCGTACTTATGCATATCTGGGAGAAATGCGGGCATCCACCAATCCGCTAGCTTATTGTGAAGGCGGATTTTTGGGCGGACATCTGGCGCTTACTGATAAAATCAAACCGATTTTAAAATCTGCAACCGCTTCTTTTGGAATTACGGCATTTAATGAGCTGCAGATGCTTTATAATGGAAAGAGTCTGGTGGAAGACGGACAGTTTGCCATAGAGGTATTGGAACACATTAATAAGAAAATAAATGAATACAAGGAAGAGGATGGCAATTTATATGCTATATACGGAACTCCGGCAGAAAATCTCTGCGGCCTGCAGGTGCAGCAGTTCCGCAAAAAATATGGCATTGTAGAAGGTGTTTCGGATAGGGAATATGTTTCTAACAGCTTTCATTGTCATGTATCGGAGGATATTACGCCAATTCAAAAGCAGGATCTGGAAGCCCGTTTCTGGGATTTGTCCAATGGGGGAAAGATTCAGTATGTGAAATATCCAATCGGTTATAATACGGAGGCAATCAAAACATTAATCCGACGCGCAATGGATATGGGCTTTTATGAAGGGGTCAACTTGTCTTTAGCTTACTGTGATGACTGCGGCCATGAGGAGCTGGAAATGGATGTATGTCCAAAATGCGGAAGCCATAATTTAACGAAAATTGACCGCATGAATGGTTATTTGTCTTATTCCAGAGTTCACGGGGATACAAGGCTGAATGATGCAAAGATGGCAGAAATCGCAGAAAGGAAGAGCATGTAAACATGAGGTACCATAACATTACGAAAGATGATATGTTGAATGGTGATGGTTTGCGGGTGGTCCTATGGGTTGCAGGCTGTGCCCATTGCTGTAAGGAATGTCATAATCCCATTACCTGGGATCCGGACGGAGGGCTTTTAGTAGATGATAAGGTAAAGGAAGAGCTGTTTGAACAATTGGATAAACCCTATATTTCAGGCATTACGTTTTCAGGCGGAGATCCATTACATGCGGCTAACCGACTGGATGTAAGAAAGCTGATGGAGGAAATTAAAAACAAATATCCTAATAAGACGATCTGGTTGTATACAGGTGACAGTTGGGAGAAAATATTGCATTATCCGTTGCTTCAATATGTGGATGTGTTGGTGGATGGTGAATTTAAAATAGAAGAAAAAGATGTGAATTTATTGTGGAAGGGAAGCAGAAATCAAAGAGTGATTGATGTGCAAAAGTCCTTAAAACAGACTGATCCCACAAAACCGATTCTGCATTGCGGGGATTATGAATAAGATAAAAGCAGGAAATACAGAAGTGAAAATAGAAGATATAGGAGAGTGCCATGTTAAGAGTTGCGAAATTTCACAAAGTAAGTATTGGAGAGTTTTTAAAGGGGTTTAAGGATGCATTTCCTTTCTATAAGGAGGAAGAAATCTATAATATATATGATAAGATCATGCTGCCCAAAAGAGCCACTGCAAAAAGTGCAGGGTATGATTTTTTCAGCCCTTTTACGTTTACTTTAAAACCGGGGGAAACTATAATGATTCCTACCGGAATCCGGGTGGAAATGAATGAGGATTATGTTCTTTGTCTTTATCCAAGAAGCGGTCTTGGCTTTAAATACCGCCTTCAGCTTAATAATACGGTAGGCATTATTGACAGCGATTATTTTGATTCTGACAATGAAGGGCATATTTTTGCAAAGATTACCAATGCCTCCAATGAGGAAAAAGTGCTTAAGGTAGAAGAAGGAACCGGATTCATGCAGGGAATTTTCATGCAGTACGGCATTACTGTGGATGATGAGGTGACGGAAATCAGAAACGGTGGTTTTGGAAGCACAACCAATAAAGAATAAAAAACAAAAAATAAAGTATAAAGAAAAACTTCTTTTGGAACACTACTAATTAAAACAGGAAAAACAGTGTTGGCAAAAGGAGTTTTTTATTTTGAAGAAGAATGACAAAGTAAAATTTTATGAAAGTAAAATGAACAGCTCATTAGAATCCAATATGAGCTATTTAAATGAAATGCTTGCTGTAGATGAAAACTTTGACCTGGTCTACCGGGTCATAGAGGTGGGTGGTAAAAAAGCATGCATGTATTTTATTGACGGATTCTGCAAGGATGATATGATGCAGAAGCTTTTACAGTATTTCATTAGCATAAAGCCGGAAGACATGCCGAAGACCGCTCATGAAATGTCCAAGGCATTTATTCCTACGGTAGAGGTGGATTTAAAAAGTGAATGGAAAGAAATTGAAAAATTCATTCTTTCCGGTGTATTTGCCCTGTTTGTTGAAGGGTTTGAACAATGTATTTTAATTGATGCCCGTAGTTATCCAAGCAGAAGTGTCAGCGAGCCTGAAAAAGATAAGACCATGAGAGGCTCTAAGGATGGTTTTGTAGAAACACTTGTATTTAATACAGCCTTAATCCGGAGAAGAATCAGAAGCAATGATCTTAGGATGGAAATTCTCAGTGCCGGAAAAAGCTCCAAAACAGATATTGTGCTCTGCTATATGGAAACCAGGGTGGATAAGGAGTTTTTACAGAAAATCCGCACCAGAATCAGTGAAATCAAGGTGGATTCCCTTACCATGAATCAGGAAAGTCTGGCAGAATGTCTGTATCAGAGAGCATGGATCAACCCATTTCCCAAGTTTAAGTTTACGGAAAGACCGGATACGGCTTCGGCCCAGGTCTTGGAAGGAAATGTAATCATACTGGTGGACAATTCTCCTTCCGCCATGATAGCGCCTACTTCCATTTTTGATATTGTGGAAGAAGCGGATGATTATTATTTTCCGCCGGTTACCGGTTCTTACTTAAGGCTTGCAAGGTTTCTGATTGCTTTATTGACATTCTTTCTGACACCTACCTTTTTGCTGCTGATGATGTATCCCCAATGGATTCCAAGCAGTTTTGAATTCATTATGCTGAAGGAATCTCCCAATATTCCTATTATATGGCAGTTTTTAATGTTGGAGCTTGCTATAGACGGCCTAAGGCTTGCAGCGGTAAATACTCCAAGCATGTTAAGCACTCCATTCAGTGTCATGGCAGCCCTTGTTTTTGGAGAGTTTTCCGTAAAAAGCGGCTGGTTCAGTTCGGAAGTCATGCTGTATATGGTGTTTGTGACCATTGCCAATTATACTCAGGCAAGCTATGAGCTGGCTTATGCCATGAAGTTCATGCGTATCATTGCCCTGATCCTGACGGCGGTTTTTGGTGTATATGGTTACATTGCAGGAGTGGGATTCTTCCTTTTGGCAATTGTGAATAATAAGACGATCTCTGGACAGAGTTATATTTATCCGTTGTTCCCGTTAAATCTCAAGCAGCTTGGCAAGCGGTTGTTGCGGTTGCGGCTGTCGGAAGCCAGGAAATAGAGGATAGAGGACTGGCAATTTGAAGATATAGGCTGGGCGGACGCAACAGAGGGATGAGAGCGGATTTCCTGCGGTGTTTTTGATGGCATTTTTCCTAAACAGCCTGAGGAGGGTATTGGTACCGTCCGGGTCGTCATATAGCGCCCTCCGTGGCGCAATATGACTAAAATTGCCGTCCATGGCAATTTTCCCCTAGGTCAGCGAACAGGCTGTTAAGGAAAAATGCCATCAAAAACAATGCAGGAAATCCGCTCTCATCCCTCTGTTGCTGTTTCTTTTCAGCCGATATCTTTTTTAATAAATATTGCCTGAATCTTTCACATATTGAATTCTTTTAAAAGGGGCAAATAGCCTTTCGATACACAGTGGGAGCCGGCATAGCATAGAAGAGTCTTACAGGCCTATAAGGAAAGTCCCCGATACAAGATCGGGGAAAAGTAAAGTCGCCGGCACTTACGCACCGTATTTTGGTGCGTTAGTACCGCTGCGTCTTTGCAGAGCGAGAGCGTGCCCGTAAGACGCTTCTATGCTATGCCGGCTTCCACGTCCTCATATCCAAATCCCCTCCCCTCTGAAAAAATTTGACAACTTTCACCCACTTGTGCTTTTTGGAATAAAATGTTAAAATACCGCTATGTATCTCAAGATAATTTTGCAAAGAAATGAGGGAAAAAATGGGCTTTAAACTGATTACTGACAATACTGCAGATTTGCCAATGTCCTATATGGAGGAAAATCACATTGGACTTTTCACTTTGCCATGTACCATTGATGGTGTGACATATGATGAAAATAATTCTTTGGATTCCAAAGTGTTTTTTGATAAAATGAGAAATGGCAGCATGCCCACCACCTCTCAGTTGAATCCGGAGCAGGCAAAGATACGTCTGGAAGAGTATATTGCTGAGGGATATAAGGAAATTTTATATCTGGCATTTTCTTCCGGCTTGAGTGGAACCTACAATAGTGCACGGATTGCTGCAGAGGAAATCATGTCAGAGCATTCGGAGGTAAATATTCAGGTAGTAGATACCCTGTGTGCGTCTTTGGGGGAGGGGCTTTTGGTCTATCTGACAGTGGAAGAAATGAAAAAGGGAAAGTCTATGGAAGAGGTGATTTCTTTCGTGCAGGAAACCATTCCCCATGTGATACATGTATTTACAGTAGATGACTTAAATCATTTACACAGAGGGGGAAGAGTCAGTAAAGCGACTGCCGTAATCGGCACCCTTGCCAATATCAAGCCCATACTTCATGTAGATGATGAAGGCCATTTGACAGCTCTTACCAAGGCAAGAGGCAGGAAGAAATCATTAACCACATTGGTGGATATCATGGAAAAATCCATGGGCTCCTACAAAGAGAAGAACGGTATTTTTATGATTGCTCATGGCGATTGCGAGGAGGATGCCAGATTTTTGGCAGATGCCATTACAAAAAAATTCGGTATTGAAGATTGTATCATCAATCCATTGGGCGCTACGATTGGAGCCCATACCGGACCGGGGCTGATTGCCTTATTTTTTTTAGGAGATGCCCGTTGAGAATAACAGAAGATATTATGAAAACAACAGGAGAAATTGAAGATGGAAATGTATGAATATCAATGTCCGGTTTGCAAAGCCACACACAGGGTTCCTTCCTACTGGATGAGCTTCAGCCCGGAGGAGGTTTATGAATGCCCTCATAGAAATAAGGAGACGGGGCAGATGTGTGACTGCATGAATATGGAATATGTGATGGTGGTAAATGTTGAGTAAAAAAGAGAGATAAGTGGTGGCAGGGATGATGGCCGGTGTGAGGCTGTGCCCTGCCAACTGCTTTTGGAGGAGAATAGAAACATGAAAAAGAACATGATAGCACTTGTCTTAGCCGGAGCTATGGCAATGTCCCTGTGCAGTTGTGGAAACCGGGAACCGGAAACAGTGGATTATATAGAAAGTGTTGAAAACGAGGAGATTCAGGAAAAAG
>CAMWWJ010000128.1 GCA_947177925.1 uncultured Lachnospiraceae bacterium | reverse complement strand
ATATAATACGAAAAGTGATGTTAAGGGAGGGATAGAGAGTTGTTATGACGAGAGAACAGATTAAATTTTTTAATGAACTAGCATATATTCAAGAATATTGTGTAAATGTTACATTAAGTAAAGAAAAAAAATATTGTAATACTGAAGAGCTTTTAAAAGATGCAACAGCTGAAGTTATTTATAGAATTATGGAATTGATTGATGGTTATAGTGGGGAACTGCAGCGATGTAATATTGTTAATACTATAACAGGCGAAGTCATTAATGAAGGTATAGAATTGCATGATAAATGTGTAGAGTTTTTAGAAAATCCTTTTTTGCTAGTAAATAAAAAGGGAAAACTTTTCTGATGAATATGTTAGCAATAAGACAAAAATAAGTGAAGTAAATTGCCATAAGGGGAACCCCATCACCTACGGCTATGGCGAGATGGGGAACCGAATCAGCCTGACCTATACCCAAGACAACCGACTGGATACCTACAACGGCCAGAAAGTCACCTATGAAAAGAACCTGCTGGGGTAGTACACGAAAGAGACAGGCTGCATCATCTATACCTATGGGAACGGCCTAATAAGCCAGGAGATGATTATACATATTTTAGTTTAGGAAATGAGTGGGAGAATATTAAAGCTAAATATGGATATACGGATGCAGATATGTTTAAATTGTTTAATGAGGCATTTTGGATGTTGGAACAATAGCAATGAAATCGAAATATTAAAGGAGATTAACAATGAAAGTTGATGAACTATATGACTTAGTGGAAGACTTTTTTGGATATAAAGCAAATATGAGGTATCTCAATACCACTACAAATGAGGCTGCTTGCATATTATATGATTCCTTTTGGCTAAAGTGTAGCTTGGATGACCAGTATGGAAGATTTGGAGCGGGTCTGGAAATAGGAAAAGAAGGGGTAATAACGGAGTTTTTAGGAAAACGCTGTTCGCTAAATAGTGATGTAAAGTCAATAAAAAAGAGTTTGAAAATTATTGATGACTATTGCCGATTTCGTTTACCAGATAAATTTTTAGATGCGTATTATAAAGCATATGTGATGAGTCAATATGAAGATTGTGATTTATAGTGAACCGGGGGCATAGAAAACAGCCAGAGCCTGAACTAGTACAGCTATGTACAGGGCAATTCAGACGGCAAGGACAGTGGGAACCACCTTCCGATGGCAGTCTCCATAGCGCAGGGCTTGCTGCCATCAACCTGGGGATAGCCATAAATGCCGTGGTGGAGGAATATTAGTTAAGCTATAATGGAAGGGGAAGGAATAATATAAGTCCGAATAAAAATGCAACTGGAAAGCATGTTGTTAATAAAAGAGACCCAGTAACAGAAAAGATAACAAACTATAAAGTGTATGATATTAATCCGAAGAATCTAAGTGGATTTGATGAAATATTAGGGTATGATGGTATAGGAAAACCTCATAAAAATCCTGTCACAGGAGAATATTTGATGCAACATATGCATGATGATACTGTACCAGGAAAAGTAAGGATACCGAACCCTAATGAAGTGCCAAATTAAGGAGGAAAAATGGATTTATTACAATGGTTAGAAAATTGGTATTTTTCTATGTGTGATGGTGGTTGGGAACATTTATATGGTGTTAAGATTGATACATTAGATAATCCAGGGTGGATGGTATTGATAGATATTGCAGATACTCCATTGGAAGAGAAAAAATTTAAAGTCATTAGTAGATATACTGATGATAATGATTGGATTCATTGTCAAGTTAGAGATGGGAAATTTGATGCTGGTGGTGATCCATCAAAGTTAATGGAGATTCTAAAAATCTTTAAAGAGTGGGCTGAAGCATAATTTAAGAATAACAATTAAACCGCATGAATGAAAATCTTAATCCCCCAGGTATGCTGGGAGAATGGAGTAAGCGGAAGCGGTAAGGATACCAAAAGATTGTTATACCCTAATTTAGATGATTTTATGACACTTCATGCACAAAAGTATATATAATCCAAATGTAAAGTCCACCAGGAATAAGACTCAATTTGGAAAATATAGATGTAGCTAAGTTACGAGAGGATACAATGCTGCATCCAGATAATGTTATTTATGATTCGGAACATAATATGATAAAGTATGTAAAGGAATATGATTTTAACATTAGTACGGCAGACACACCGACAGGAAGTCATAGAGAATTTATTAATTTGGCACCTAAGGCAGGAAAAACTAATAGAAATTCTCAATTCCCTTATTATGGAGGTAATAAATAATAATGCGTAGTTTGGAAAGCATTGAGAAAAAGCAAAATATAAAATTTCCAGAAGAATATAAGCGATTATATCAATCTAATTTTAAAGAAATAGATAATGGAATGGAAATTCATGCAGGAGATGATGTATTTTATATAAGCAAATTTTTAACTACTACTGAAATTAATGATATTTTGGAAGAGTTTCATGACTTTTTGGGGTATGATATAGTTCCAATTGCAGAGACGGATTATGATGATTACATATGTTTGAATTATAGAGAAAATATGAAAAAACCATCAATAGTATATTGGAATTATGAATTAGCATTAGAAAGTCTAGAAGAAGGAATATTATTTCTATATGATAGTATGTATGAATTTGAAACTAAACTGATACAAAAATAAAGTGCCATGAAAAGGATGCTGACATCCTATGAATACAACAAAGAGGGGCTTCTGGAGCGGGAAGAAAATGGAAGGGTATCCACCATGAACCTTGGTGCAAGCGTGCTGGCGGTGGCGATTGGGATACGGTTATAAGTAGACGAGGAGAAATAAGGCATGAGAAAACCGTGGAAATGGATATATGATTTCTGAAGGAAATACTGATTTATATGTTATTCCATATCAAAATGCGGGCTATGCAGGAGGATATGGCTATAAATATACAATAAAAGGAATAATAGGTGGAATGATATGTATGAAAATAAAGTTAAGTGGTGTCCCATATGTAATCAGGGATGGATTGAAATTGTAAAAGATATTAGTTCGCAGGAGTTATTCTGTTGTTGTTCGGAATGTGAGAATGAATGGGATAATCCGAAAAATATTTCGGAAGAGTCATGTAATCAGAATTATACATATGGACAGATATGTGTGCCAGATGAAAGTGAGATTGACTCTAAAGGTTGGTCAAAATATATTATATAAGCATCGCAACCAAGCCTTAACTCACAAGAGATTAAAAAAGCATTTTACTATCTGATATCAAGCAAATATTTTAGGTTCATATGGCTTATTATCCCGAAGAACAGCATAGATCACACTTGTAAGTTTGCGAGCCGCTGCCGTGGTAGCAGTTAAGAGCACTGGTTTTGATTTTGTTTTTATTTGTAGTATGGATTTAAGGGATTGTCATGAATAGTGCATGTATAGGTAGCTGAAAAAGTAGTGCGTCTCAAATACCACAGACAACCGCTTGGATACCTACAACGGCCAGTTGAATACCGAAAAAATGGTGCAATAGGTCAATGGGGAAAAGGTTTGAATAATAAAACAACAACACCGTTAAATTGGATAATGGAGATGTTTGAATGATATTTGATAATTTTAGCAAAGATGTATGGCATGATAGCTCAATCGAAAAAAATGTTATAGAATATAACGATGTTATAGTAGAGCTGGAAACATATTAGGATGAAAATAGATTATTAACAATCAAAATAGCTTCTGGTAAACAAACAAGATTTTTTAAATTAAAAAGTGGGTCGTATAGATGAACAAGATTACTAGTTTAGAAAAAATAAAGGATTATGAGATGTATAATCCTTTATTGACATTAAGTGAAGATTTGGATTTTGATAATCGCTTTTGCATATTAAATACAAACATAGGAGATATTGCATTTTCGTATTATGATATAGGAATTGCTCCTGATTATATAATACAAGATACAATACTGTTTTTGAGTTTTGGAAAAGGCTATTATATTGTGAATTTAAAAGAAAAGAATTTACTATATCAATCTAATGACTCATTATCTGTTATTTTTGAAATTGTAAAGTCTGATATACAATCTTGCGTTGTGTTCATTGGAGAAATGTCTTTAATATGTTTTAGCCTGAAGGGAGAACGGATATGGGAAAATAATTATAAGAATACAATATTTGATTGGTCTATTATGGATGAAGGAATCTCAATAGTTTTTGAAAATAACGAGAAGTGGCTAATTTTTTTTAAAGATGGAAACGGGATTCCTGTAGTGTAATATTTATTATGGTTATACTTTAGAAATTCTAACTCAACATCCTAAGCGGAAGCATAGAAAACGGCCAGCGTCTGAACCAGTACAGCTATGTACAGATCGACCCGGTGAGCCTGGCAGACCCCTTCGGTCTGTGCCCAGAAGGGGAGGGACAGAAAACATCAGAACCTCTTAGGGCACACAGTGCTCGATAGCCTGGGTTTCGTGCCGATCATAGGCTTCGCATTCGACATAGCTTGCCACCATCAACCTGGGGATAGCCATAAATGCCGTGGTGGAGGAATACCAGTCAAGCTATAATGGAAGGGTATCCACCATGAGCCTTGTGAACCTTGGAGCGAGTGTGCTGGCGGTGGCGATTGGGATACATTCCAGTAAGAAGAGCATACAGAATTTCAAGAGTATGTGGAATGGGATGAGGAGTAAGAGTGGTAATTACTCTAGTCTAAGAGATTTAATGTCACCAGAAGAAGCAGCAAGGTACGATAGATATTGGAGTCAAGATACTGATTCTTTTTTATCAAGGTGTAAAAATTAATGGTAAGTGGGAAAAAATAATTGTAGATGGAAAGGACATTAATACAAGACAGCGTATGTATACTAATCCTGGAACCAGAAGCATTATGGATGTAAAATTAGGTAGTGATGGCAAAATGTATTATAGAGAAACCATTTTTGATGAGTACGGTAGAAAAATTGGGCATAATGATTATACAGACCATGGAAAACCTATACATACTGTCGCATACTAATCCACACTATCATCCTAACCCCGTTAATAACCCAAGTCAACATGGAAGCGGTATACCTGGATTACATCCACAAACCCCTAAATAGGAGAATAAATATGACATTAGCAAATTATTTGTATGCACTTGTTTATAGTGATACATATGACGAAAAAAAGTGGCAAATGTGGGCACAAAAATTGTTATTAAATGCAGAATATGATGATAATACAGAATGGGTATATGATGTTTTTTTTGCAGATAATAAACAGAAATTATTTGATGCTATTGCTGAAAGAATGTTTTGTGAGAACTATTTAAGTTTCAATAACTTTGTGTTAACGGAAATTATTCAGGGATATTATTATCATCAGTATCTAAGTAATGCAATGGGGTTATATGAATTGTTAGAAAAATCGGGAGATGTTGCAGATGCGGGACAAGATTCTATGGGATGTGAGTTCTTTTACCAATCACTTAATATGATGGATAAGTCTTCTGATATCATTAGTTCAAGAAAATTTATTGATAAAATAACAAATTATTTTACACCATTATCTGTAGCTGCAATTGAACAGAAAAGAAGTTTGGAAATGGCAACAGTAGAGGAGCTAATATTAGATTGAACGGGGTTTCTCTGCATTTGGATATCCGAAATCAAAACTGAATAGTAATACCAAGAGCCAGCTGGCTCTTGGTATTATGTAATATTAATTGACATATCCGTCCACAAGAACTGTGTTTCAGAGTCATACGGATGATTGCTTATCAGTAATTCGGTATCTTTATCAAGGTGCACTTTCTGAAAGTAGTAGCCCTTATTCATAAAATATTCAGCCACTTTTTCGAGGAAAGGCTTGTAATTATATCCTTTGATTGCACAAGTGTATTCAGAACCAATGTAAGGAACATCAAGCAGAACTGATTTGTTATCATCATCATTCTTTAAGAATGAAAGACAATCTTCTTGTGTAATAATAGCATTCTGTATTTTTTTTGAGTTTCCCCATTTTTCTGCGTAAACAAAAATGCAAAAACACTGAATCTTTGTTATTATTGAATTACCACAAACAACCGAACAAAGGAGTGTTTTTGCATGGTAAGCGCTAAATAACAGGGTATACTTTGCGCTTACATTAATACAATTGATGATTTAGCTAATGCCATTAATAGTGGAAAGGTTAATGTAGCCGATTTGCCTATAGAATATATTATGAGAGATGGTAACACATTGATTTTAAATACTAGAACATCACAAGCTTTAACACGGGCAGGAATACCTAGAAGTCAATGGAATGCTGTCAATAGGACAGGAGATGCTTTGTTTGAGGAATTGCTTACAGGACAGCTAACTAGAAATAAGCTAACTTCGGAAGGAATATCAACTGTGGGACTTAGTGGAGGACATTAATGAAAAACGAAATAAAATATGAGTTACCTATTTTTTCATCAAATTTAGAAAAGGATCCGGTTATTGAATTTGAGGATATGAATATAAAAATAAGGATAATAGGAGCAGATGAAAGGAATAGGTTAAGAGAAATAGTGATTTGTTTTAATGCAGTGTTGTGTAATAAACATACATCAGTAAGATTTACTCCTAAATTATATAATTCATATGATAGGATAGTTGAATTAGTGGATTCTGAATGGTTAGAAGAATTAAAAAGTATAAATGAAGAGTATTTCCATTATTGGAAACTTAAACATTATGTTATATATTTAGATGGGGTTGGTATGTTTCAATTTATAGCTCAAGGGTATGAGGTAATAGAATATGAATAAGTTAGACGAATTGAGTAAAGAAATTTCTTATGCATTGCGCCATGCTCCATGGGAATATGAATTAGAAATGGATGAAAAAGGATGGGTTCCAATTGAGCAGCTTTTAGGTGCATTGCATAGGGCAGAGAAATGGAATGATATCTATGAATCGGATTTGAACAAAATGATTGAGAAATCTGAGAAGAAGCGCTATGAATTAAAGGATGGAAAAATAAGGGCATTTTATGGGCATTCTATAACAATGAAAATATTAAAAGAAGAGAAAATGCCGCCAAACATTTTGTACCATGGCACGGCAAGGAGATTTATTCAATCAATTATGGAAAACAATTTATTACCTCAAAGCAGGCAATATGTTCATTTATCACAGGATATTGAAACTGCTAAAAATGTAGGAAGGCGACATGATGATAAGCCATGTATACTAATTATTGATGCTAAAAGAGCATGGAACGAAGGAATAAAATTTTATATAGGTAATGAAAAGGTTTGGTTGGCAGATATAGTACCTAGCAGATACATCAAAGAAATGCAATAGTTTTGTAGAGATTTTGTAATGAATCTGCGACATCTTAAGCGGAAGCATAGAGAACAGCCAGAGCCTGAACCAGTACAGCTATGTACAGGGCAACCCGGTAAGCCTGGTAGACCCCTTCGGCCTGTGTCCGGAAGGGGGAGGGACGGAAAACGTCAAGAACCTCTTAGGGCACACAGTGCTGGACATCCTGGGCTTCGTGCCAATCATAGGCTTCGCATTCGACCTAGCAAACTGCATATGGTACGCAAAGGAGAAACAGGGCCTGATGGCAGCGGCCTGCTTCATAGCGGTAATACCGGGAGCCGGGGACATGATCGGGCTTGGAATTAAGGTTTTAGGCAAGGGCGGGAAGGCGCTCAAGACAGCGAAGGCAGTGAGCACCACCTTCCGGATGGTAGGCGCCATAGCGCAGACAGGGCTTGCCGCCATTAACCTAGGGATAGCCATAAATGCCGTGGTGGAGGAATACCAGTCAAGCCATAATGGAAGGGTATCCACCATGAGCCTTGTGAACCTTGGAGTGAGTGTGCTGGCGGTGGCGATTGGAATACATTCCAGTAAGAAGAGCATACAGAATTTCAAGAGTATGTGGAATGGGATGAGGAGTAAGAGTGGTAGTGGAACTAAATAAATAATAAAAACAGATATCCTAATGAATCACAGGCAGGTAAAAGTTTTAATTATGCAATTGAAAATGGGAAGATACATATAGAAAATGACATACAAAATGTTGATTTTGTAATTGATATGGATGGAAATCTACATTTAGGTCGAGGATACTCATTTTTGGCAAATGGCATGGATGGCCGAGCCGCAGTAACTTTAAAGGTCAATCGTCAAGGTTATGTTAGGGCTATAAGTAACGCTTCAGGACATTATACACCGACTGTGGAACAAGGGAAAATGTTTCCTAGTTTATTAAATGATTTGGGAATAAGAACAAAAAATGCATGGTTAGAATTAGGTGATTATAGCCTTACACCATCAGGGTATGTCGATTTGACAAAAACAAGTACAATTATAGAATGACTGAAATGAGTAATGTATTATGGTAACAGAAATGAATAAAGAGATATTTGCTAATAATTTAAAAAAAACAATTGATGAGATTAAACAGTATAAAGGATTGGAGCAAAACGAGTATTATTTCAGAATGTTTCCTATTAGAGAGAAAGGGAAACCATTGTTAGCAAAGGATGAAATAATGAGATTGAATGTACTAAATTTAAATAGAATTGAGGGTAAATTATTTTCGTTGGATGAAGTGGTTTCTACATTGGCTTTTTTTACTCCATTTGTTCCTATATGGATAAATATACAATATATTGAAACCCTTAATGAGAAAATAATTTTTCGATTAGAATGTAGTTTAAGGATTAGAAAACCATCTATGTTGAGAAATCAGGAAACAGGGCATCCGCCATTTAAAGCGATTATATAAAAATATGCAAGTAGTTTTTTAGGAAATTTAAAAGAGAAGGTTTGATTATTATCTTGCCAATATCTCGTGAGAAAACTGTGCTGGATTTTGTAGATGAGGTTATTCAAATTAATAATCCTAGATTTGAACATGTGATTTCAAAGAGTGCATATTTTAAAGAGTATTTTTAAGTATGCTTTGAGATTCGTATAATTGTTTATTTAATTATTTTGTTTCGACGTAATAGGATACAAAAATGGTCTACCTCTATGTTTTTCCCGGTGGGAAGGAGCATGAATGAGTACCTGAAGATGGTAAGCGTCAAATCCGACGCCTTGGATAGTTAGCCTGTTTATGAGATACTCTAAA
>CAMWWJ010000127.1 GCA_947177925.1 uncultured Lachnospiraceae bacterium | reverse complement strand
AGTCTTATGGGCACGCTCTCGCTCTATGAAGACGCAGCGGTACTAACGCACCAAAGGACGGTGCGTAAGGACCGGCGCCTTCATCAAGGCCCTTAAGACTATTCCATCAGCCGCCAGCTCCTACTGTGTATCGAATGGCCCAGACTTTGTCCTGAGGGGGTGCCTAAAAAAGCTGGAATATTTTTAGCTTGAAGCCAGAAGATAGTAACCATCTTAAATTTGTCTTTAATTCACCTTAAACTTCATCGCACATTTTCTAAGGGTAGAGCTTGAGGTAGAACAGCGGAAGAGGGATGTGGGTGGTTTGGCTGCATTGTTTTTGATGGTGCTTTTACTTAACAGCCTGTTCGCAGCCCAGGGGAAAATTGCCATGGACGGCAATTTTAGGCATATTGCGACATGGACGTCGCTATATGCCGACCCGTCCGGTACCAAGCTCCTCCCCAGGCTGTTTAGTAAAAGCGCCATCAAAAACACAGCAGCCAAACCACCCACATCCCTCTTCCGCGTCCTCCCATCCCCCTCTCTCCCCTTTTTAACCCCAAACAAAAGAGGCCGTCCAACCCAGACAGCCTCTAAACCACCTCACATCAAAATACCTACTCCGCAGCCTCTTCTCCCGATTCCACCACAGCCTTCTCATACGCCTCTAAAATCATGGACTGCATTTTTTCTCTTGTCTCGGAGTTAATAGGATGAGCAATGTCCCTGTACTCGCCGTCATTGGCCTTTTTACTGGGCATTGCAATGAATAATCCCTTTTCTCCTTCTATGACTTTGATATCGTGAACTACAAATTCATTTTCCAAAGTAATGGAAACAACCGCTTTCATCTTACCTTCTTTGGTTATCTTGCGTACCCGCACATCTGTTATATTCATTTCTCATCCCCCAATGCTTAGTCTTTTGCCTAAATGATATACCGCTCATTCTTTTCGATTACGATTTTGATTTCCCCTTCTCCTACATGGTGGGAGTTAGCACGAATCGTATCTCGGCTTTCCACGATACAGTTCTCAATATAACTATTGTCGCCAATATATACATTATTTAAAATAATGGAATTTCGTATAGTGCAATTATTGCCTATAAATGTATTTTTAAAGATTATGGAATTCTCAACGGTACTGTTAATAATACATCCGCTTGAAACCAGGCTGTTTTTGATTTTGGCTCCTATATTATATTTGGCTGGAGGAAGATCATCCACCTTTGAATAAATGTCCGGATACTGCCTGAAGAAATAATCTCTGATCTCCGGCTTCAAAAAGTCCATATTGGTGCTGAAATAATCTTCTACTGTTGCTATATTTCTCCAATAATCCTGCATCTTATATCCGTACATTCTCTTTAAATCCTTATAACGAATCAGAATATCCTGTACGAAGTCATTGCGGTTTTCCTCTGCACACTTTTCAATCATCTCAATAAGCTGCCTTCTGCGGACTACATAAATACCACAGGAAACTGTATTGAACTTTGCCATAATCGGCTTTTCTTCAAACTCTTCGATGCGATTGTCTTCGTTCATCTTAATCACACCGTAACGGTCAATTTTTTCTTCGGCAGGCATATCCTTGCACACTACAGTAATATCTGCCTTTTTCTCTATATGATATTCCAATACCTTATTGTAATCCATCTTATAGACACAATCTCCGGATGCAATTACTACATAAGGCTCATGGCTGTTCTTTAAAAAGGAAAGGTTTTGATAGATGGCATCTGCAGTTCCTCTGTACCAGGAATTGTTATCACTGGTGACAGTAGGCGTAAATACAAATAAGCCACCCTGTTTCCTTCCAAAATCCCACCATTTTGAAGAACTTAAATGCTCATTCAGGCTGCGGGCATTGTATTGTGTAAATACGCCCACTCTCTGAATATGGGAATTGGTCATATTGCTAAGTGCAAAGTCAATGCTTCGATAGCTTCCTGCAATGGGCATTGCGCTAATGGCACGTTTCTGGGACAATTCTTTCATTCTGTGGTTGTTGCCGCCGGCTAAAATAATTCCAATTGCTCTCATGACTCTTCACCTACCTTAATTAAAGTTTTTCCGCTTGGAAGGTAATCATCTTTATAATCCTCTGCCGTAGTAATGCCGGAGACTACAGTATTCTTACCTATTGACACATGGCTGGGAACAACGGACTTTTCACCGATGGTTACGATACCGTTGTTGTAAATGTGCGGGTCTGTTTCATTTTGCACTTCTTCTCCTACTCCCAGCTTTACACAATCTCCAATCTGTACATTCTCGGCAATAATGGATTTGTAAATCTCACCCTGGGCACCAATCTCCGTATTGTTCATGATGATGGAATCCCTTACTACCGTATCTTTGCCGATTACTACGCCGCAGCCGATTACAGAATTGTAGACCTTTCCGTAAATCTGAGACCCTTCGCTGACAATGCTTCTTTCCACTTCGCTTTCTGCTGATATATACTGTGGAGGAAGAACATCGCTTTTTGTATATATCTTCCAATACTCTTCATATAAATTAAATTCCGGAACTACGTCAACCAGCTCCATATTGGCTTCCCAATAAGAATGAAGGGTTCCTACATCCTTCCAGTAGCCGTTGTACTCATAGGCAAATATAGGCGCACCGTTTTTATGACAGTATGGGATGACATGCTTTCCAAAATCAAGAGCCGGCTGGTTGGCATTGGCGATAAGAGCTTCCTTTAAGGTTTTCCAATTGAAAATATAAATGCCCATTGAAGCCAGATTGCTTCTGGGATTTTCCGGTTTTTCCTCAAATTCGTTGATCTGGCGGTTATCGTCGGTAATAAGAATACCAAAGCGCTTTGCCTCCTCCATAGGTACAGGCATGGCTGCCAGAGTCACCTCTGCTCCCTTTGACTTATGATAATCAAGCATAACCTCGTAGTCCATCTTATAAATATGGTCACCAGACAATATTAGCACATAGTCCGGATTAAAGCTGTCCATATAATCTATGTTCTGGTATATGGCATTTGCTGTTCCTGTATACCATTCGCTGTTAGTGCTCTTCTCATAGGGCGGAAGAACGGTTACACCACCGATATTTCGATCCAGATCCCAGGGAATTCCAATTCCAATATGCGTATTTAGTCGAAGCGGCTGATATTGTGTTAATACCCCTACCGTATCTACTCCGGAATTGATGCAATTACTTAGTGGAAAGTCAATAATACGGTATTTTCCCCCAAATGCAACTGCCGGTTTTGCTACCTTTGCAGTCAGGACACCTAAACGGCTACCTTGTCCTCCTGCTAATAACATGGCAATCATTTCTTTCTTAATCATATCTTCACCTCTTAACTTTTTATCTTGACACGATCTTATCTCGGTTCACTCATTATAACACACTCTTACTTCAAAGTGAATAATTTTTACAAAATATTTTCATATGATTTCCATTTTATATGTCTATTTTGTATAATTAAATCCACATTTTTCGAGCTTCATTTGTGTATATCTCCCATTTCTCTAATTCTTCGCTGAGACTTTAGTACTATTTTATAGATATTTTTGCTAAATAAGGACCTTTCTATTTTTATTTTTTGCCTTTTTATGGTTCTTTTAAAATATAATTGGATTTTTTTACCTGCCTGGGATATACTGTAATATAAGATAAAAAAATTACTTATTATAAATAAAGGAAGGACAATCATGTACAATATTGATTTTTCAAAACCTATTTCCATCCATTTCATAGGTATCGGCGGCATCAGCATGAGCGGCTTGGCCGAAATTCTGGCTGACAGGAGTTTTACCATCAGCGGTTCCGATGCAAAAAAATCTCCATTGACAGAGTCCCTGGAAAGAAAGGGAGTTATTGTATATTATGGACAAAATGCTTCAAATATTACTGATTCTGTCCAATTAGTTGTCTATACTGCAGCAATCCATGAAGACAATCCGGAATTGCAGGCAGCAAGAGCAAAGAAAATCCCCTGCATGACAAGGGCCGAGCTTCTGGGACAGATCATGAAAAATTATGCACTTCCCATTGCCGTCAGCGGAACCCATGGCAAGACTACGACAACCTCCATGGTCTCCGAAATCCTGCTGGCAGCAAATATGGATCCAACGCTTTCCATTGGCGGAATACTAAAATCTATAGGAGGCAACATCCGTATTGGCGCTTCTCCTTATTTTGTCACAGAAGCATGTGAATATACCAACAGCTTCTTAAGCTTTTTCCCAAAAATAAGTCTGATTCTCAATGTTGAGGAAGATCACATGGATTTCTTTCAGAACATTGAACAGATCCGTGATTCCTTTCATCGTTTTGCAAAGCTTCTTCCAAAAGACGGCACCCTGATCATAAACGGGGACATAAAGGGCATAGATACGATTATTTCCGATTTAGAATGTACGATTATTACTTATGGCTCGGGCCCGGAATCCGACTATTATCCAAAGGACATTACTTATGATGAATTGGCAAGACCCAGCTATACTCTCTGCCGCTCACCAAAGGCTGCCGGAATGAAAACCGGCTCTGACATAACTGCAGAGAAAATCACACTGGGAGTCACAGGTGAGCATAATGTGCTCAATTCCCTTGCAGCCATTGCCCTTGCCGATTTACTGGGCATTCCTCAGGAAACAGCTGCCAGCGCCCTTCTTGCCTTTCACGGAACGGACAGACGTTTTGAAATAAAGGGCATGCTGGGGAAAATTACCATTTTAGATGATTATGCCCATCATCCTACCGAAATCAGGGCAACCCTGCAGGCGGCGGAAAAATATCCCCACAAAGATATATGGTGCGTATTCCAGCCTCATACTTATACTCGTACCAAAGCTTTTCTTACAGATTTTGCTTCGGCGCTTTCCCTTGCAGATCATGTAGTCCTGACAGACATTTATGCCGCAAGGGAAAAAAATACCATTGGAATAAGCTCCATGGATTTATTAAAGGAAATCGAAAAACTTGGAACAGACTGCCATTATTTCCCGTCCTTTGATGAAGTCGAAAACTTTTTATTAGAAAATTGTTCCCAAAATGATTTGTTGATAACCATGGGAGCCGGAGATGTGGTAAAAATCGGCGAAAAGCTCTTGGGCATATAATCTTGTCCACATTATCCACATTATAAACAATAAAAAATACTTTTTTAAATGTGGATAAGCAGGTTTACATAATTATATTTTCTTTCCATGAAAATCTTCTTATTTTGCTTGCTTTTAACCGACCTTTTTCTTTTCGGAAAGACATTATGTGTACCTTCTATCCACATTTTCCACAAAAGGGCCAAACTGCCGGAAAGCCCGTATTTTCAAGGGTTCAGGGCAAATTTACTGTTTGCATTTTGAAAAATATGTGCTATAATTCTTCTTGCTTTCAAATGTTGGAAGCCGAAAAAACAAAGGACAGGTGAACGGAAATGAGCCCCCTCACAATTTACAAGGACAATTATTCAGATGCTACGGTTATCTCCAATTGCTTCATTGATGAATATATGAAGGATGCCAATGATGCCCAGCTTAAGATTTATCTATATCTGATTCGCATGATGAGTGCAAATCTACCCATCAGCATATCGGATATTGCAGATAAATTCAATCTTACAGAGCGGGACATTATCCGTGCGCTTAAATATTGGGAGGAAAAAAAGCTCCTTCTTTTAGATTATAATGAAAACAGCCATATTTCCGGCATTCACATTCAGGATCTGGATAAAATGCCCAAAGGGGAAATCGTTCCCCTTGCCCGAAAGACGGCGCCGGCTCCTGTCAAAACCGAAAAGAAGGCAGTTGAAAAGCCAAAATACACTCCCAGCCAGCTTCGTGCATTGAAAGACGATGAAGTCTTTTCTGAAATTATTTTTGTGGCAGAACAGTATTTGGAAAAAACCCTTTCCACATCCGAGATAAACAGCATTGTATTTTTTTATGATACTCTGGGCTTCTCTCAGGAGCTGATTGATTATCTGATTGAATACTGCGTAGGACACGACCATAAAAGCATGCATTACATAGAAAAGGTAGCCATGAACTGGGCTGAGGAAAATATTACCACGGTAAGACAGGCCAAACTCCGTTCCAACAAATATGACAAGCTGGTGTACGGAGTCATGAAAGCACTTGGAAAGCAATCCTCTCCCACGCAGACAGAAGCTGATTATATTACTAAGTGGAATAAAGAATACGGCTTTGACAAAGAACTGATTCTGACTGCCTGTGAAAAGGCTGTTCTGGCAGTGGATAAGAACCGTTTTCAATATACTGACGGTATTTTAAATAAATGGCTGAAGGCAGGTGTCCACAGCAAGGCTCAGGCGTTTGCTTTTGACCAAAGCTTTAAACAGACGAAAACAGTTCCCCAAAAGACAGGCGGACAGTTTCAGAACTTTCAGCAAAATACCTATGATTATGCCAGCTTAGAACAGGAAATTATAAGCAATTGACAATAAAGGAGGCTGCCATGGCATTGACAAATGCCCAGTATGATTCCATCATGCGGAATTATGAAAAGACACAAAGCAGAAATACTTACCTTTTGGACAAACGTTTTAAGGAAATACAGGAAAAGCTTCCAAAGTATGAGGAAATAAGCCGTTCCATCTCCTCCCTTTGTCTGGAAAGAGGGAAAAGGCTTTTAAACGGCGATGTTCATGCCACTGCCTCCCTTCATGATGAAATTTCTGCTCTTTCCCATGAAAAAAAAAGGCTTTTAAGAGACGCAGGCTATCCTGATGATTATTTAGAACCGATTTATGACTGTCCGCTTTGTAAGGATACCGGCTTTATCGATGGTGAGAAATGCAGGTGTTTTAAGCAGGCTGTCATTAATCTTCTTTACCAGCAGTCCAACATAAAGGAAATGTTGAAAGAAGAAAATTTTTCCAAGCTTTCCACAGAATACTATATAGGGGAGGATTTGAAACGTTTTTCCCATGCGGTAGAGGGCAGCAAAAAATTTATAGAAGATTTCCGCTCAGACTATCATAATTTATTTTTTTATGGTACAGTAGGAACTGGTAAATCATTTTTATCCAATTGTATTGCCAAGGAGCTTATGGACAGAGGATATTCTGTCATTTATTTCAGCTCTTCAAGGCTTTTTGATACCTTGTCAAAAATGACCTTTGAACACCAAAGCAAGGAAGAACTGAGCCGTATTTATGATGATTTATACACTTGTGATCTTTTGATTATTGACGATTTGGGAACGGAGCTTACAAATTCCTTTGTTGCCTCCAGTTTATTTTCCTGTTTAAATGAACGGCAGCTTCGGAAGAATGCTACTATTATTTCTACAAATCTTTCTTTAGAAGAGCTGAGTATGCGCTATTCCGAACGAATTTTTTCCCGTATTACAAGTTATTTTCAATTATATAAATTATCCGGACAGGATATTCGTATGCACAAAAAAAGAATTGCAAACAGAAAGTAAGGAGGCTTTTCATGTCGAAACGCGAAGAAACAAAAAACTTAGAAACAATACCGGTTGGTTCACTGGGCATCATTCCTTTAAAGGGCTGTCAGGAGCTTGGCTCAAAGGTGAATCAATATCTTGTTGACTGGAGAACAGAAAGGGAAAACGCTCATAAGAACAGCCTTGCCTTTTCAGGCTATCAGAGGGATTCCTATATTCTAAAGACAAAAGTGCCCCGTTTTGGTTCAGGTGAAGCAAAGGGTGTTATTTTAGAATCTGTCCGCGGCAACGACTTGTATATATTGGTAGATGTTGCCAACTACAGCCTTACTTATTCTTTATGCGGCCATGAAAATCATATGTCTCCCGATGACCATTATCAGGACTTAAAGCGTATTATTGCAGCCGTAGGCGGAAAGGCAAGGCGAATTACCGTTATCATGCCATTTCTCTATGAAAGCAGGCAGCATAAAAGAAGCACAAGGGAGTCTTTGGACTGCGCCATTGCACTGCAGGAGCTGGTACGTATGGGTGTGGACAATATCATTACCTTTGATGCCCACGATCCCCGTGTACAAAATGCAATCCCTCTTCATGGATTTGAAACGGTTCAACCCGCTTATCAGTTTATAAAAGGATTATTAAAACACGTTAAGGATTTATCCATTGATTCTTCCCATATGATGGTCATCAGTCCGGATGAAGGCGGTATGAGCCGTGCAATTTATATTGCAAACGTCCTTGGTCTTGATATGGGTATGTTCTATAAGCGCCGTGACTATACACAGATCGTAGATGGCAGAAATCCAATTGTTGCCCATGAATTTCTAGGCACCAGTGTGGAAGGCAAGGACATGATCATCATTGACGATATGATTTCTTCCGGCGAGAGCATTTTGGAAACCGCTTCCGAATTGAAGAAAAGAAAAGCCGGCAGAGTATTTGTATTTGCTACCTTCGGTCTTTTCACAAGCGGACTGGACAAGTTTGACAAAGCTTACGAAGACGGCATGATTGACCGAATACTTACTACCAATCTGGTATACCAGACACCGGAGCTTTTAGAAAAGCCCTGGTATATCAACTGTGACATGAGCAAGTATATTGCTTATATTATTGACACCTTGAATCATGATACTTCCATCAGCGATTTGCTGAATCCAAGCGATCGTATTCAGAGGCTGGTGAATAAGTATCGGAAGGGGAAAGTTTGATTGGGATTTGATAGATTGTATGCATAGGTTGTGATAAAATTCAGGCAGTGTCTGTTTTTGGAACCTGATATGCCGGGCATTCCAATGAGCCTTCTATTCCCCGATTTTATATCGGGGACTTACCATTAAGCAAAAATTGTGTCAGCAAAGGCTTCCACAATTTTAAAGTCTCATTTCCATGGCATATAAGGCTCCAAAAACAGACACTGCCTGAATTTTTGCGGAACGTTATTGAAATACAATAGAAATGTGGGATATCATGCCTCATCTCTTTCTTCTCGTATATCTTTAATATATCTTTTAGTATTCTAATATTTCTTTCAATATATCCAGAATATCTCTTAAGATGTCTTCCAAGAAATGCTGCAACAATGGGGTTCTTACCATCTACAATACGTAATAAATTTTTTAAGAAAACCTTCCCTATTTAGATTCTGGGGGCCTTTCGATACACAGTGGGAGCTGGCGGATAGAAGTCTTGTGGGCCTTGATGAAGGCGTCAGTCCTTACGCACCGTACTTTGGTGCGTTAGTACTG
>CAMWWJ010000126.1 GCA_947177925.1 uncultured Lachnospiraceae bacterium | reverse complement strand
AAGTAATTTTGCATAAGACACCGCGTGGAATCATCCGTCGGATTCCGGCCGGGGTGTTTTTATTTGCGGAAAAAACCCGAAAAAAGTACCAAAGAAACAAAATAAATGGATTAAATTTTCATAAGATATGTGATATGATGAACCTATATGAAAAATGAAAGCATGCTCGGACGTTTCGGGTAGAGAGGAATGAAAATGAAACCATTATTTGATTCAAAGGAATTTAAAACCAAATATCATTATAAAGGAAAGGATTTAGGGGCTTCCTATAAAAAAGACCAAACTGTTTTTAAGGTATGGGCGCCTACCGCAGAAACGGTAAGTCTTTGCACCTATCCGAATGGTTTGGAAGGAACATGCCTGCAGGAATATCCTATGGAAAAGCAGGAGCAGGGTGTCTGGTCTGCGTGCGTAACAGGTGATCTGGAAGGCATTTATTATACTTATCGATTGAGCATAGAGGGTGAAACGAGAGAAACCCAGGATATATACGGAAAAGCCTGTGGAGCCAACGGGAAAAGAAGCATGGTGGTTGATTTGGACAAAACAAATCCAGAAGGATGGAATGAGGATGCCTTTATCCAGCGGGGAAAAGTAGTTCCGGCAATCTATGAGCTGCACATAAAGGATTTTTCCAGTGATGCCTTAAGCGGCGTCACAAAGGAGCACAGAGGAAAATATCTGGCATTTACCGAAGCGGACACAACCTTAAAGGGAGAAGGAAAAACTGCTACCTGCCTTTCCTATATAAAAGAACTGGGAATCAGCCATATTCATTTGCTGCCGTCATTCGATTTCGGTTCCGTAGATGAAACAAAGCCTTTGGAAGATCAGTTTAACTGGGGCTATGATCCGGTAAATTACAATGTGCCGGAAGGAGGATATGCTACGGATGCGGCAGACGGTCATGTAAGGATTCGTGAGTTCAAACAGATGGTTCAGGCAATCCATAATGCTGGAATGGGAGTGGTGATGGATGTGGTCTACAACCACACCTACAATGCGGAATCTGCATTTCAAAAGACGGTTCCCGATTATTATTACAGGATTTGGGAGGACGGAACATGGTCAGATGGATCCGCCTGCGGAAACGATACAGCAAGTGAAAGATATATGTTCCGGAAATTCATGATAGAATCAGTCTGCTATTGGGCGCAGGAATACCATATTGACGGCTTCCGGTTTGATTTAATGGGCCTCCATGATGTGACGACCATGAATGAAATCAGAAAAGCACTGGATAGACTTCCGGGAGGAGAGGACATCCTTGTATACGGAGAGCCATGGAGAGCCAGGCAGTCTGCCATGAGAAAGGGCTGTATTCCTGCACTAAAGAAAAATGTTGCTAAATTAGATGAGCGGATAGCGATCTTCAATGATGATACGAGAGATGCTATTAAGGGCAGTGTTTTTCTGGAAAAGGATTCGGGCTATATAAACGGGGATGCCCGGTTTGGTGAAAGGATTCCTTCCTGCGTGCTTGCATGGTGTGACGGAAAGGAAAGCTATATGCCCAAGAATCCCGGACAGATTATCACATATGTATCCGCCCACGACAATTTTACGCTTTGGGACAAATTAAATTATACATTGTTTGAAGAACCGGATTTTTACAAGAAAGAGGAAGAAGTGCTGAGGCTGAACCGGATGGCTGCGGGAATGGTGATGACCTCTCTGGGCATTCCTTTTTTTCAGGCGGGAGAAGAGTTCGGCAGAACGAAAAACGGTATTGGCGATTCTTATAAAACGGAATCCGCAATCAATCAACTGGACTGGACAAGGGCTGCAGAGTATCATGATTTAGTGGAATATTATAAAGGACTGCTGACCATTCGGAAACATTTTAAAGCATTGTCTTCAAGGGATACAAAAATCATAAGCCATTTTTCTTTTTGCGATACGAACCTGCAGGAAATGATTGCATTCAAGATTCGGGGAATAGAAGCGAAGGAGGATTGGTGGAAGGAATTGTTCGTTATCTACCATAATACAGATGAAGCAAAGGAATGGACGCTGCCGGAAGGGAACTGGGAGCTGTTAAGCGACGGAAAAGACTGCGTTCCCGGTGGAAAGGAAACATGCAGCAATACGATTATATTAAATGCCAAATCGGTTATGATATTAGGGAAAAAGTAGTTATTTTATGAAAACTTTTGTATGGATGCTAAAGAATTTCCCAAAATGTCCGATAATGTATGTAAGAAGTACAAAAGCTCCATGGAAGGAGGAAGCTATTATGCGTATTGAAGCATATACACAGGTACAGCAGGTATATAACACGAAGAAGACTTCAAAGTCAATGAAGACCAATGCAGCAGGGCATCGGGATGCGGTTCAGATTTCCAGTCTGGGCAGGGATATTCAGGTTGCAAAGCAGGCAGTGGCAAATACACCTGATATAAGGGAAGAGATTGTGGCTCCTTTAAAGGCAAGCATTCAGGCAGGAACATATCATGTGAGCAGTGAAAGCTTTGCAGATAAATTGTTGAAACAATATGAAGCAACACTTGGTTAATCTGCCAGTGCCGTGGATTGGCCAAGGTGTTTGCACCGTTTTTCAGGTGCAGGCACCTGTTTTGTTTTACTATCACATTCCCCGATGTGAGATTGGGGAGTTACCTTTACATTCCCCGATCTCATATCGGGGAGTTACCTTTACATTCCCCGATCCATATCGGGGAGTTACCTTACAACAAGGCAGCAAAAAGAAAAGAGGTATATTTTGTGGCGAGTTTAATGGAAAATTTAATGGATACTTTAGAAGAGGAACAGATATTTTACGAACAACTGCTTCAACTATCCATGAATAAGACACCGATTCTCATTAAAGGAGACACAGCAGCTTTACAGAAAATCACGGATGAGGAACAAGACGTTATTGACAAGATCAATCACTTGGACAAAAAAAGACAAGAAGTGATGAAAGATATTGCAAACGTAATAAACAGGGATGTTGACACTCTAAGAATTATACACCTAATTCAAATGCTGGAAAAACGGCCTGCAGAGCAAAAAAGGCTCTCCGCTATTAACGACAGGCTGAAGGAAACAGTGGATGAAATGCGTCGCTGCAACGAGCATAATAAGGTTCTTATCGAAAGCTCGCTGGAAATGGTGGCATTTGATTTAAATTTGATTCAAAGCATGAAAAGCGCACCGGCAACAGCCAATTATAACAAAGGCGCATTAAATGCCGGCAGCATGATGGGTCCGGATACCGGAAGCTTTGATGCAAAACAATAAGAAAGAAGAGGAAAACATCTATGGGACTTATGGGCAGCTTATATATAGGAACTTCGGGTCTGCAGACGAGCCAGAACGCATTGAATACGGTTGCACACAATCTTGCCAATGCCAATACTCCGGGATATACAAGACAGCAGATTTTATTAAATGATAAACAATACAATACCATATCTGTAAACCGCAGGGCTATATCAAATCAACAGACCGGACTGGGTGTTACCTATGCACAGGTAAGGCAGGTCAGGGATTATTTTCTGGATCAGACCTATCGCAAACAATCAGGAAGAAGTGCTTTTTATGAAGAGTCCTATGATGCAATCGTTGAAATTGAAACGTTGCTCAGGGAGCTGGATGGAAAAGCTTTTAAGGAATCTTTGAATAATTTGTGGGTTTCTATACAGGAGCTTGCAAAGGACCCAAGCAGTGCCGTGACACAAGGCACTTTGGTTCAGTGCGCTTCCCAGTTCATTTCAAAGGCAAGCGCTGTAAGCGATGGACTGAAGGATTATCAGGACAATTTGAATCTGCAGGTGGCAAAAGATGTAAACAGAATCAATGAAATTGGAAAACAGATTTATGATTTGAACCTGCGGATTTTAAATATAGAAGTGGGAGGGATTGAATCTCCCAATGATTTAAAGGACACAAGAGAAGCTCTTTTAGATGAACTCAGCCAATTGGTAAATATATCCTATCATTATGATTCAGACGGCTGTGCCATGGTAAAAATAGAAGGACATACCTTTGTGAACAGGGCAATGTCCTACGAAATTGGATTAAAACAGGATGCAAATTCCGGGTTTTATACTCCGTTCTGGGTATTTGATGCCTTAAAGACGGAAATGGCAGACGGTTCTGTAAACTGGGAGATTGATGGGGCAAAGGTTTTTAATCTCACAAGGACGATTTCCAGCGAATTGGATACGGATGTGGGAGCTTTAAAAGCAAAGCTTCTGGCGAGAGGAGACCATCGGGCTAATTACACGGACTTAAATCCGGATACTTATAATGACATAGTTTCCCAATCGATTATTATGAATATGCAGGCGGAGTTTGACAATCTGATTCATACTGTGGTGACCAAGATCAATGATGTGCTTGCAAAGGCATCAGATCCGGCTACAGGCTATTTGATGGATGGTGCAGATCCTATCCGCCTCTTCCATAAGAGAGCGGATAAAGGATATGGGGAAGATTTGACACAGGGCAGGGAAGATACCCTGTATACCATAGACAATATCATGATTAATCCAGATCTGGTAAAAGCCCCTACGAAGCTTGGACTTACGAAACCGGATGGTTCAAAGGATTATAAGCTGGCTGAAGCATTAAATGAGGCATTTGATGAAGAGGCATATGTTTTGAATCCAAATGTAACAAGCAGGGCTAATTTTCTGGGCTATTATGATAATATGGTAAGCCAGATCGGAAATCTGGGCTATGTATTCAAAAGTGTTTACCAATATCAGATTGCAACGGTAAATTCTACCGAGGAATCCAGACAGCAGGTAGTGGGAGTTTCTGATGATGAAGAACTTTCTAATATGATTAAATTTCAAAATGCTTATAATGCTTCCAGCAGATACATAAATGTAATAGATGAGATGTTGGAGCACATTATAAATACATTAGGTGTATAAGGGAGGAAGAGAGATGCCATCACAATTTTTTGGATTGAATATTGCATATACAGGTCTGCTGGCTTCCAATGCAGCGCTGAATACAACTGCAAATAATATTTCCAATGAGCAGACAGAAGGATATTCCAGACAGGTAGTGAATCAGACGGCCTCCGATGCACTTAGAACCTATACTACCTATGGCTGTGCAGGCTCCGGTGTGGATGTAAATTCCATTGACCGGGTAAGGGATGTGTTTTATGATTTCAAATACTGGAATAATAATGCCCAGGTAGGAGAATACAGCGTTTTAAAGGAATATATGACGCAGATTCAGGATTATTTTAAGGATGATGAATTTACGGAAGGTTTTACTACTATTTTTAATAAGATGGTAGCAAATCTTGCCGAATTAAAGAAGAATGCAGGAAGTGTCACCACAAAGCAGCAGTTTGTAGGAAGCGCTGAAAGCCTGACCTATTATTTTAATACAATGGCTGAAAATCTGGAGAAGCTTCAGCTTGAAATCAATCTGCAGATTCAGAATAAGGTGGATATGATCAATTCCTATGCCACGGCAATTTCCGCTTTAAACAAGCAGATAAATGTAATTGAACTGGGTGGCATAACGGCAAATGAATTAAGGGACCAAAGGGATTCCATTATCGATAAGCTGTCAAAAATTGTAGATGTACAGACAGAAGAAATTCCTGTTCGTGACAGCAACTATCCAGACAGAGAAACCGGTGCCAACCGATACATCGTAAAGATTGCAGGCGGTCAGAAAATCGTAGATACCAATGAATATTATGAACTGGTATGTGAAGCAAGACCAAATTATGAAACAATCAACCAGTCGGATGCTGTGGGACTTTATGATATATACTTTAAAGACGGAAGAGAATTCAACATATACAGTAATGTAATCGGTGGTGAACTAAGAGGCCTTATTCAGTTAAGAGACGGAAATAATGGTGAGAGTTTTAAGGGAACCGTTGAGAATATATATTGGGGAACGCTTCCTAACGGAGACCAGCGAAACATGGTGGATGTGTCTGTAACGGCAGATTATTTGAAAAACCTGAATCCATCGATTTTATCCCCCACAGGAGGAGTGGTGACCCTTGGAAACGAGGAGTACTGCTATGACAGCTTCAGTGTTACCTATGATGCGGCAGGTGAAATTGAAAAATATACTTTTGTAATCAGCAATGATACAAATAAAAACTATAAACAGCCTGATCCGAGCAGGATCGGCAAGGAAGCTGCTGTGGGAAAAGCTCTTAATTATCAGGGGATTCCTTATTATCAGGAGCAGTTAAATGAATGGGTGCGCATATTTGCAAAAGCATTTAACGATATTGCAACGGTAAGCGGTGCAGAAGATGGAGAAGGAAATCCGGCAGATATCTTTTTTGCAGCGAATAAGCCGGGTGATACTATACAGTATCATTTCGATGCTTCCCAAAACATTACGGCGGGCACTGTGATTTACAGCACAGATGACAGCTACTATCTTCTTACTGCCAAGAATTTTGCGGTATCCAACCGGATTGTGGAAAATGCGGATTTGTTTGCGACCCATACGGTTGCCGGAGCGGGTGAGAGCAAGTACGACATTGTGGAAAATCTGATTAATATGCAGGAAGATAAAAAAGTGGCTTCCTTCAGGGGAGCAGCAGCAGGAGAGTTCCTACAGTGTGTTTTGGCAGATGTGGCATTAAATGCAAGCAATGCAATTACATTTTATGATACTTACACGGGTATTCAGAATACAATTGAAACCCAGAGAACCTCTATCAGTGGTGTGGATGGTGATGAGGAAGCGATTAATCTGGTAAAGTTCCAGCATTCTTATAATCTTGCTTCCCAGATGATCCAGGTGTTGACGGAAATCTATGACAGGCTCATATTGCAGACAGGTGTATAGGAGGAAAAGCCATGCGTATTACGAATAAGATTATACAAAATAATTCACTTACCAATATTAACAGAAATAAGGCTTTGGAAGATAAGTTGAATACTATGATGTCTACGGAAAAGAAAATTACAAGGCCCAGTGACGATCCGGTAATTGCCATTCGTGCCTTAAGGCTTCATACGAATCTGACAAAGGTAAACCAATACTATGAAAGAAATGTAGAGGATGCAAGGGCATGGTTGAAGATTACGCAGGATGCCGTAGGTAATACGGTAGATGTTATCAGCGATATGTATGAGCAGTGCGTGGCAGGGTCCAAGGATTCCTTAAAGCCTGATGACAGGTCGAAGATTTTGGAGAGCTTAAAGTCCTTAAGGGATGAAATATATGCTACGGGAAATTCTGATTATGCGGGACGTTATGTGTTCAGCGGCTATCGTACGGATACTACGCTGACCTTTAAGGGAAGCACCACAAAGAATTATAGCATAACAGAGCAGCTTACAACAGAAGCGCTGTCGGACTTCACTTATGTGGATACAAAGGACTTAAATACAATAACCAGCGCCAATGCCACAACTATCACAACAACAGAGCGGGATGTAGAGCCAACACAGGTACACAGGCTGAGGCTGGCATATGCCAATTGTTCTGATGGAGCGCTGCCGGTTATTTCCTATTATGATTCTACAGGCGCCCAGCAGACCATTACCGTTGATGCAGCAGATGTGGTTTCCGTATACAGCACATCCCCCAATCCTTATTTGGCGGCAGAAGATTCCGCAAATGGAGTAGTATTTATTCCGGAAACCGGAGAGCTTATTTTAAGCGATTCTGTTTATAATACCTTATTGGGCTTAAAGGATGTGGGGAGCACTCAGACCATCAATGAAGGAGAGATTCGGGTTACTTATGAAAAATCCCAGTGGAGCAATAATGAGCTGAGGCCGGAGCATTATTATGCCTGTACTTCTACGGATGACGGCACTCAATACAATCAGGACTTTTTGACGAATCTGCCTACTGACACGGACGGACAGATCATCAGTTATGATATGGGAATGAATCAGACCCTTCGTGTAAATACAGTAGCAAATGATGTATATACACCAGATGTAGGAAGAGATGTGGACGACATGATTGTCATAACGGAACAGGTAATTGAGATGGAGAAAATCAAATCCAATCTGGAAGGGATGATAAAGAACGAAACGGATCCTGCCAAGAAGGCAAAGCTTGAAGAAAGACTGAAGGCAGTGGATAAATCCTTTAGTCTTATGGCAGATAAGATGCAGAAAATGTTTGAAGGTAACATTACCAAAATGCAGGGCTATCTGGATGTTGCCAATCTGGCCTTAACACAGGTGGGAAGCAGGGGAGCAAGGCTTGACCTGATTGAAAACCGCCTTTCTTCCCAAGTGACTACTTTTGAGACCCTCACTTCGGAAAATGAAAACGAGGATGCGGAGATTATTGCCGTACAGTTGGCAAGCGCACAGTTTTCTTATGAGGCTGCGCTGATGGCAACCGGTAAGATTACGCAGACCACACTTTTGAACTATTTATAAACAGGAGTTTTTGCCTGTAAGAGGAAAGGAATGAAACGGATGGAAATAAATACAAAGAATTTCGGCGCGATCAATATTGAAGAAGACAAAATCATTCATTTTACAGGCGGTATCGTAGGCTTTCCGGAGCTTACGGAGTTTGCGCTGATACATGACGAAGAAAAAGAAACGAAAAATAGCATTCAATGGCTTCAATCTATGCAGGAACCGGCATTTGCCATGCCGGTAGTAGATCCTCTTGCGATTCTGCCGGATTACAACCCGCAGATAGAAGATGAGCTGTTAAAGCCCTTAGGAGAACTAGGGGCGGATAATATGCTGGTGCTTATTACCATTACCATTCCTTCGGACTTAACAAAGATGAGTGTGAACTTAAAAGGGCCTATTATCATTAATGCGGATAATAAAAAGGCATGTCAGGTAATTGCCGAGGGAGAAAATTATTCTGTAAAATATCCTGTCTACGAATTGTTAAAGGCAAGAAAGGCAGGTGAATGATATGTTGGCATTATCCAGAAAGAAAAACGAAGCTTTGGTGATAAATAACAACATTGAGATTACCGTATTGGAAATAAAGGGCGAGCAGGTAAAGCTGGGCATTTCCGCACCGAAGAATGTTCCTATATACAGGAAGGAAGTATATGTTCAGATACAAGAGTCCAATCAGGAAGCGGGAAATGCAAAAGGGCTTAAGGAATTAAAAAATCTGCTGTAAGCAATAAGAAAATTTGTATGAAAAAGAAAATGTTTGGAAAACTATAAACATTTTCTTTTTTTATACCGATATATTCTTCAAGAAACGTATACATGGCATTATTT
>CAMWWJ010000125.1 GCA_947177925.1 uncultured Lachnospiraceae bacterium | reverse complement strand
TGAGGCTTTCGGTGGATTTTGGTAGTGAAACAATGGAAAATGTAAGAGAGCTTCTACCTTATGCCTCGGCATTTGAGTTATATGATGCCGGAGAGGAAAATCTGGAAACATATGATTTAAAGCTGGGGGGGAAGGAAACGAAAGCATTTCTTGCCAAATATATCCCAAGCGGCAACTACAAAAAAAGTTTAGATAATTCCGGTATTGCGGGGATTATAAAGCTGGTGCTTGCGGGAGGCATGATTTTTACTGCTTTTGTAGCATTATTTAAAAAGAATTACCAGTATTTTCTTATATCAGCATTGAATTTGGCAGTTTTAGCAGTTATAATACTAATGGCGCCATGGAGCAGGCCTAATTATTATTACTCTGTGTTTTTAAATATGTTTTGGTGCCTGTTGTATTACATGACATGCTGGATATGCAAAAAAGAGACCTAAAATAAAAGATGAAAAGACAAGGGAGTGTAGAAAGATGAATATACCATATGGAAGACAGACCATTGAAGAAGATGATATTCAGGCAGTAGTAGATGTATTGAAATCCGATTACCTGACTACAGGGCCCAGTATCACAGCATTTGAAAAGGCCGTTGCGGACTATACAGGTGCCAAATATGCGGTGGCAATTGCCAACGGAACGGCTGCTCTGCATGCAGCCTGCTTTGCGGCGGGAATCGATGAGGGAGATGAAGTAATCACCACTCCCATTACCTTTGCGGCTTCTGCCAACTGTGCATTATACTGCGGGGCAAAGCCGGTTTTTGCAGATGTAAAGGCGGATTCCTATAATATTGACCCTGCGGATATTGAAAGAAAGATTACAGAGCGTACAAAAGCCATTATTGCGGTTCATTTTACAGGACAACCTTGTGAAATGGACGAAATCCATGAAATTGCGGGGAAGCATAACCTGATTGTGATTGAGGATGCAGCGCATGCCCTTGGAGCCGACTATAAAGGGAAAAAAATCGGCGCGCTTTCGGATATGACTACCTTCAGCTTCCATCCGGTAAAGCATATTACTACCGGAGAGGGCGGCATGATTCTTACAAACGACGACCATTTATATGAACGTCTTGTGCTGTTTCGGAGCCATGGAATTACCAGGGATGAAAAGCTGATGCATAAAAATGAAGGCGGCTGGTACTATGAGCAGCTGGATTTAGGATATAATTATAGAATAACGGATTTACAATGTGCGCTGGGAATTTCCCAGATGAAAAAGCTGGATCGGTTTGTTGCGAAGCGTAGAGAGCTTGTTGCAAGATATAACGAGGCATTTGAACAGGTAGAGGGAATCATTTGTCCAAAGCAGATAGAGGGCTGCAATAACAGCTATCATTTGTACGTGATTCAAGTGCCGGAGGGAAGACGAAAAGAAATCTTTGACAAGCTCCGGGCAGCGGGAATCGGAGTGAACGTGCATTATATTCCGGTTTATAAGCATCCGTATTATCAGGAAAATGGGTACAAGGATGTGTGTTGCAAGAATGCAGAAGCGGTTTATGAGAATTTTATTAGTCTGCCGCTGTATTATGGACTGACTTTTGAAGAGCAGGATTATGTAATTGAGCAAGTGAAAGAGATAGTGGGAAAATAGGACTGGTTGATGAGATATTTCAGAGATTTCAGAAAAAATAATTTTTCTGGAATCTCTGTTTTTTTAGTTAAAATTCCAAGGGGACATGTCCTTCATGGGAAAATCGTGCAGTTAACAAATGATGTAAAAATACATCAAAAAGGGCAAAATTTAAGTACATAAAAAGCTATTGGAAGATTTTAAATACTCTTCAAGATTGCCTAATAATCGTCCTTTTTCAAAATCAGTAAGGGAGTTATACAGTTCTAACAGCATATCAATATCTGTATTTTGCGATGCGGGAAAACTTTCTTCTTTTCCGGTTAATAAGTAATATACAGAAACTCCCAGAAATTCAGACAATTTGACTATTTTATCTGCAGATGGATTGGTTCCTTTCTTTTTCCAATCCGTAATGGCAGGCTGAGAAATACCTGTATATTCTGATAATGCTTTCTGCGTTAATCCTTTCTCCTTAAGAAGTAAAAAAATTCGTTCACTGATTGTCATATTTATATTCCACCTCCTTTTTATTATTTCCAACAATTTAATTAAGATATTGGAATTTTTTACTTTACAAAATTAAGAAATCTTAATATAATTAAGAGAAGTAAATTTACATCATTACCTTAACACAAACAAAGGACTTTTCACAAGGAGGTGACGTGGTGTCGCAGCAGAAATTAACATCTTTTGGAAAAAAGGTAAAAAGGGAACTCATTGATTTGAATATGACTCAGACAGAATTGGCAAGAAAGGTGGGAACTACGCCACAATATTTGAATTTGATTTTATATGGACATAGAACAGGTAATAAGTATAAGGACAAGATTGAAGAGGTTCTATTTCCTGATAAAGAGCAGGGAGTGAAAAAAAGTGCAATCTAATTTAGCAGAATTACTTACAATGAAAAATCCAGATACAGTAGAAAAAGTAAGCTTTGTGATTCCATGCTATAATGAAAAGGAAACGATATCTATTTATTATGAAGCTATGGAATCCTTGCTTAAAAAAGGAATTTTGGAAAAGCTGCAGTGGGAGTATGTTTTCATAGACGATGGCAGTACAGATGGTTCGTTGAAAATAATAAAGGAGTTGGCGGAAAGGAATAACAAAGTTCACTTTATTTCTTTTTCAAGAAATTTTGGAAAGGAAGCTGCTATTTTAGCAGGCTTACATAATGCAGATGGTGACTATGTGGTTACCATGGATGTGGATTTACAGGACTCTCCGAATTTGCTGTCCGATATGTATCGTGCAGTAGTGGTGGAAGGATATGATTGTGCTGCAGCCATGCGGATTAATCGGAAAGGCGAAGGGAGGATTCGTTCATTTTTATCGGAATCCTTTTATAAAGTGATCAATAAATTGTCAGATATTGAAATTGTGTCTGGTGCAAGGGACTATCGCTTCATGAATAGAAATGTAGCAGACGCAATTATTTCTGTTGGCGAATATAATCGTTTTTCGAAAGGAATATTTAGTTGGATTGGTTTTAAAACGAAATGGATAGAGTATGAAAATGTTGAACGTAGTGCAGGAAATACAAAATGGTCGATATGGAAATTGTTTTCTTATGCAATGGAAGGAATTGTGGCTTTTTCAACAAAACTTTTAAATCTTGCCTCTGCCATCGGGATTATTTGTTGCATGCTGGCCTTTATAAGTCTGATATTTATTGTAATAAGAGCTTTGGTATATGGCGATCCGGTGGCAGGGTGGCCCTCCATGATGTGTGTCATTATTTTAATGGGAGGTGTGCAGCTATTATGCGTTGGCATATTGTCCACGTACTTGTCTAAGACATATTTGGAGACAAAGAAAAGACCAATTTATATTATCAGGGAAAAGGATGAGAAGAAAGCATGAAGAATAAGAAGGATAATTCTTTGCAAATAAGTCAAATCAGTACAATAGTAATTTGTCTGTATACAGCGCTGATGTTTACACTGAATTTTATAAGAATTTTTGACAATAACTTTTGGGGAGATGAATGTTTTAGTATTAGACTGGCTCAGATGAGTGTGGGTGATATGTTGCATGCTACTGCTTCGGACGTGCATCCACCGCTATACTATCTGATTCTTCAGATTTTTTATCGTATTGGCGGCAATAATGGGATTCTTTATCATTTAGTATCGATTATTCCCTATGGAATCCTGCTTATATTTTCAATTACGGTTCTTATGAAAGAGATTGGAAAAGAAGCGGTCATTCTGTTTATAACGTTTGCATCTTTGTTAAGGCATTCTATTAATTACAATGTAGAAGCTAGAATGTATTCCTTAGCAGCATTATTTGTGTTGTTAAGTTTCTGGCAGGTTTTTAGAATTCTGAAAGAGAATCAAATAAGGGATTGGATATTATTTGTACTTTTCTCATTAGGAGCAGCGTATACGCATTATTATGCTCTGGTATCGGTAGGCTTTTTTTATTTATTTCTGCTTGTTCTATCGTCCTGGAAAAAGGGAAACTTCATATGGAGGGCCTGTCTTGCGTGCATTGTTACCGGTGCAGGATATCTTCCATGGTTTCTTATTTTTTTTAAAACATTTCAGAGAACGTCGAATAGTTTTTGGCTTGGAGAAATACCTACTGTAAAAGCAGGTTTTTATTATCTTTTTCCTAATAAAAAGGATAATGTGATTTTTTGGTGTTTTGCAATTATTTTATTGATTCATTTGACAAATTACGTAACAGGGAAAATAAATCGGGATTTTGCAGCGAAAGAGAAGGAAAAAGCGGAAATCGATTTGTTTACAGCTCATATAAGAATTGAATTGTTATGGATTATTGCAGGGATATCGAGTATTGTTGGTACATTATTTATTGGGGAAGTGGTTTCATGGATTTTTCGCCCTTTATTTATAACACGTTATTTATTTCCGGTAGCACCATTGGCATGGTTGATATTTGGCATTTGCCTATCCAGGTTTCATTGGAAAAGAATTTGGACAGCCATTACTTTAATTGGTATTTTGAGTATTTGTGTTCCTCAGTATCGTACCGTATACCTGTCGGAAAAAGCTTTTGATCAACATACAAAAGAGGTGATTGAAGTGGTGGGAGCAGAAATGGACAAGGATGATGTAATATTAACGGATGTAATTCACTTAGAATGGACAATATTAGATTACTATTTTCCGAAAACAGAGCATCATTTCATTAGTTTAAATGATTTGAATAAAATAGATATGGTAGAGGGAACGTGGTTATTCCTTATGTATGAAATAAATGAAACGCAAATGAATATTTTAAAGCAAAAAGGTTTCTCCTGTAAACAATTTTCAGGCAGGCAAAAAGCGGTGGATTACATAGGACTAAATAATGTGGTAGTATACAAAGTGGAAAAATTGTATGAAAATGAGTGAGTGGGAATGGCATGTTTGTTGTTCGGTTGCTTAAAGTGGGATTTCTGTTTGATAGATCGACTATAAAGATAACGATGGGGCTTGATTTTTATTTATTATTTTCACATTTATAATTTGCACGAAGTTGCACTTGAAAATAATCCCAAAATCGTCTATTATATAATCTATAGATAAGTTTTTCCTGTACCATACACAGGAGGAACCTATGAAGAAAACATTTCAGCAATTAAACCTAAGCAACGCATTTTTATTTGCAGCCACCTTAGAGGACCCGGAAACCTGCCAGCTTGTGCTTGAGATTATTCTAGGCACCAAGCTGCCTAAAGTAAATGTACATGCAGAACAAAGCATTCTGGTAAGTTCGGATTTCAGGAGCATCAGACTTGATATTTATGCCAGCGATGAAATGCAGGTAAGCTATAACGTAGAAGCACAGAATGACGACAGGAAGAATCTGGCCAAGAGGAGCCGTTACCATCAGGCGGAAATGGATGTTGCCTCCCTGAAGCCGGGAGACGACTTCAATGACTTAAAGCCCGGCTATGTAATCTTTATCTGTACATTCGACCCGTTTGGAAAAGGACTGTATCGCTATACCTTTGAAGAAAGGTGTATGGAATGTGACATGGGACTTGGGGATGGTACCAGAAAGATATTCCTAAATACCAGAGGCGGAAATGATGGAGATGTCCCAAAAGAGCTGGTGCATTTCCTGAAGTATATGGAGCAGAGCACCGATGAATATGTGTCGGAACTTACCGAGGAATCTATCATAAAGCTGCATGAAAAAGTGACTGAGCTGAAAACATGGCGAAGACTGGAGGCGAGGTATATGACCGTTGAGGAATGGGTAAACGACCGGGTGGTTGTGAGCACAGAAAAAGCAAAGCAAGAAGCAAAGCAAGAAGCAAGGCGAGAGGCAAAGCAAGAGGCTGTCTTTGAGCATTTAGAGGAATATGGTCACATTCCAAAGCATGTCAGGGAAGTCGTTTTGGCACAATGTGATTTGGAAGTGTTGAAAAGATGGCATAAGCTTGCAGCCAGAGCAGGCTCTATGGAGCAGTTCGAGAAGGAAATGTAAGAATTTGCATAAGAAACTTATATAAAAATCTAAATACAGCGTCAAAACATTCTATTAATGCGGCCTGTGGCCGCATCAGTCGGAATACATTTCGTAAACGATTCACAATTAACATTTGGAAAAGGGTATAGGAAAACTATCTATTCAAGTAAAAGTATATTCAATGCCGTCAAGGATATATTTGTTTTGTAATTGAAGTCTAAACCAATGATATGATACAATGAATAATAAATTCTTTACAATGGAGAGGAATATTTCATAAGGATGAACAAATATTATCAAAGACGCATTATAGCTTTCGTAGATATCTTGGGCTTTAAAACGAAGGTGGATGACAGCCTTGCTTCGGAGGAGATTGCAGAGAAACTTCATACTGCCCTAAAACGAATATTGCAACTCAAACTGGACAATGAGAATTTATCCTCTATACTTGAAATGAAAAGCCATGGTGTAGAAATTACAACGTTTTCTGACAGTGCAGTAATCTCTTATTCAGCAGATGACATAGACGGACTATTTTTTATGCTCGTAGATTTAGTTCATTTACAGTTGGCATTGGCATCCTGCGACATTCTGCTTCGTGGAGGGATTACCATTGGGGAGCTGTATCATGACGGAAGTATCGTATATGGACCTGCTATGAATGAGGCATATCTGCTTGAATCGAAAGCGGCACATTATCCGAGAATCATAGCGGATGTAGAAACTATTGATCAATTTATGAAGGAACAAGTGGAGCTTGGAAAGGCCGATCATTATGATATTCAGGATATTAGGAATCTTCTGAAACGGGATATGGATGGAAAGTATTTTATCGATATGCTAAGGCAGGATTCAGAACTGAATGACGAAGGCAACGAATATTTTGTGTGGTTAAAGAATCTTCGTACCGTCATTGTAGAGGGACTCAATAGGTATGCTTCTCCAAAATTAAAATGGTATCAAAAGCTGATAGAGGTATTTGACAGAAAATCGGACAAGCCGCTAAATGGGAATCGGCATATTTTTGAAAAGTACGAATGGATGAAGGAATATTATAATGCCGTGGTCGGTGATGAGAAAGCCTACTACCCGGTTCCCCAGTCCATTGAATGGGATGAGCAGACAGTATTCCGAAAGGGATATAATGACCTTAAGATTCGGTATGAGGATAATAAGTACATTTGATTTGCAAGATGATAATTTTTTAAGGTAACATAGAATGGTTCGATTTAACGCTTGCTCATTTACTAAAAAAGTGCCGGGAAAACTATCTATTCTATAAAACAAATTTGTCACATTTTTTGAAATGCCAGAGTTGCTTTTTGTGACAAAATTGCATATACTAAATATATATTATGTATCAAGAATCATTAGGAGGGTGATGTCTGATGGAAATAAAAGATAAGGAAAGGATGAGGAATACAGGAATACGTTTTAAGGAAATAAGAGTTCAATTAAATCTTACACAATGTCAGGTTGCAGAGTATATAGGAATTGACCGCAGCCTTATCGCCAAATTTGAAAGGGGTGAGCGAAGCATCGGAGCTGCGCCTTTAGAGAGGGCATGCAGGCTTTTTGGATGCGATATGAATGTGCTTTTAGGTGAGAGTAAGTTTGAACCTATTGCAATCGCATACCGGGCAAAGGACTTGAAGAATGAGGATTTGGATGCGATTGCCAAAGTACAAAAGATTGCGTTAAATCTCCGCACGTTAAAGAAACTGGCAGAAATGGAGGTGAGGTGTTGAAATCAGATATTCAGTTAAATGCTGAGGCAATTAAGGTCAGAGGAATGCTTGGATATGATAATAGGCAGCCAATAGCTATTACAAATGCAATTCTTAATTGTCCAGAGTACACGTTGATACGAATGGCATTTACGGCGGATATAAGTGGTATGTCTATAATAGAAGCTGATTCCAAAATCATTGCGGTCAATACTGCCATGTCCCTTGGAAGGCAGAGGTTCTCGGCAGCTCATGAGTTGTACCATGTTGAAGTAGAGAGGATTTGTACTGGTACTATTTGCAAGAGCGGTTATGATGACAAAAAGAGCGAGAGCGAGATGGAAGCTGATAAATTCGCCTCCTATTTTTTAATGCCATATGATGGAATGGAGTGGTATATAGGGCAGCATCACATTGAGAAGTGGAATGTGGAGCAGGTCTTTCTGTTGAGCCAATATTACCGGATGAGTTTTATGGCAGTTATTGTTAGATTATATCAGGAAAAGCGTATTACCCGGGATGAATACGAACTGTTAAAGTGTGTAGATGTTCAAAAAGCCCTGAAGACAATCAGTGTGGCAGAGCCGGAATTATATCAGCCAAATGAAAGCTTTAGACAATACATGGTTGATGGTCAATATATACAACTTATGGAACTGTTAAAGCCCACAGGAGCCATAAGTGAGAGCAGATACGTTCAATTTGCCAGAGAGGCATTTATGGACAATAGACTCAAAATATTGGAAAAAGGAGTGATGTACAATGATTGAGCACGAAGGCATGCGAAAGGAGCCGGAACAGAAAAAACGGGTCATATTTAATGACACGGATGTGCTGAGTTCCTTTTTGTGCGTCAATTCATTTAAGACGGTCTTAGATGTATTTGAACACAAAAGGTACAAGATGGTGGTGCCGCTTGTTGTACTGGATGAGCTAAAAGCTACTAGTATAACAAGACAACTACTTGCAAAGCCTATAGAGGCTGAGATTAGAAAAGGAACGATCAATACAGAGGATATCATGTTTGGCACAAAGGAATTTGACACATACATGGAGTTTAAGAACCAGCAGGGACTGGGAGATGGGGAAGCGGCAGCATTAAGCCTGGCAATTCATACTCCTCAGGCTGCAATCGCAAGCAATAATCTGCGGGATGTAAAAAGGGCAGTTGAGGATTACCACTTAGAACTGTGGACCGTTCCGGATATTATTCACTATGCAAAGGAGCATAACATTATTACTGAAAACAGAGCAAGCGTGCTTTGGAAAAGATGGTACAGCATGGACGCAGGCTTCCATATAATACCTATGAGGAGTATTTACTGAAATTGTAAAGTTTTAATTATATCATAATAGAAAATAGAGAGTTTTTAGAGAAAAAAAGAAAGAAGTTTCATATAATTAGTGCTATAGAAGAGCAATAATACATAA
>CAMWWJ010000124.1 GCA_947177925.1 uncultured Lachnospiraceae bacterium | reverse complement strand
GAATAGAACAGTATCGCAATTTCTAAATTCTTTTTATCTCTTTCTTCTGTTATTTCATATATTTTATTTTCTGCCTCGTCTATCCTGCCATCGTCTATCATATTCATGAGTGATTCCAGCATCTCTTTATCCTCTGCCTCCTTCAACAAATCTGTTGAGGGCGAGTCCGTATCAATATTAAATAACAGCTTTAATATTGCTCTAACCATTTCCTTTATAAGCCGCATAATATAATCTTGTTCAAACAATCTCTATTCTCCTTTCTACTTTTTAGTGCAGAAAGAATCAATTATTCATACGAATTTTTAATGTAATGATTGTATCCCCTCTGGGAAGTCTAAGTATATATGCCGCAAATATCATGCAAATAATGTATATCCAAATTTCAAACCAGCTATTGTAAACATTTACACCTTTAACCTGTTTTCTATTCTCAAACACTTGCCACTCTTCAGAGATTTTTGAATCTTCATCACTTGTTACTGTTGATGATGTAATCTCTCCAAATAAGCCATATGTATGAATGAATCCATTAGGTAAAACTGCTATAGATACAGAAACTGAAAATAGAAGGATAAACAATTGTATTATCCATTGTTTTTTATTTTTCATTAAAGTCTCCTGTGCTGCTTCTGAAGGGTTCATAGTCATACTACTTCCCCCAGATATCCAGTCTGTCTAGTATTCCCTGCACATCAATACCTTGATGTGTTGTATAAATCTGCAGTATCTGATTTGCCAGTTCCGCATCTACCCTGTTTCTCCTGACAATCTCGCCAACCGACTTGCCCGCATCCATCTGTTTCATGATTCTGCCGATAAGCTTTGCCATATCTTTATCAGGAAATTTGGCACTGCCAGCCGTAAGCTGTGGTGAGCAGTCAACCTTTTCAAACGAAAAGCTCTTATCTTTTTCATCAATCGTCAGAATTGCCATGGTAATTTCCTGATGGAACCGCCTTGGTCCACAGCTGCCCGGATTGAAATAACATACATCCGCCTTGTACTCCTCAGAATATTTATGAGAATGTCCATAAATCACGATATCCTTGTCCGATACATCTTCCTGAATCTGCCTGCGGTTATGGATGACAAAAATTTTCAATCCAAAAAGCTCCAGCTCTCTGCTGAAAGGTACCTCATCTGCCCAACTGTCCTTGTCGGCATTTCCCCTGACAAAATATGTCGTTCCAAGAGCTTTGATTTTTTCTGCAGTTTCTTTAGATGCAATATCCCCTGCGTGCACAATCAGCTCGCACTCTTTTATCTTTTCTATAATCTCCGGCCGCAATAATGAATGTGTATCGGAGATAACTGCTATCTTATGTTTCGACATACATTTTCCTCCACCTTTCAAGCACTATCGTAGTAGTGTTTACAGTCCCCCCATTTGTGGTAACATATCCTCGCTTTTCATACAAATGACTTGCCAGTAAGAAGCAAAACCGTATCATTTTCAAACTTTTCATCTATTTTGTGCTTCCATCTTCCGTCTGATATATGATAATCTCACTTTGCACAAAAATCTATATCTTTCAGAAGGTCAAGTAATTGTAACTGATGACAGTTTTTGCCCATCACCTTGACTTTTGGATTTGAATTTTCCAACTTGATACGCCATCATATTCTGGACATCAACTCCACAGCCTTTATGGATTCCTGCTCCACCTTACAATTGTTAGCTATCATAAAATCAAGCACATCTGCATATAATGCAAGTTGTGTGTCTTTCTTTGCATTTATTATTTTTACATCATGTGCGGTTAATTCCTTGTAAATTCCAGCTCTATAAAACCGTTCCAAAGTTGGCACATCCATCATAAGTGCCGTAAACGGTATCCCCGTCTTTGACTTCAGATTTTCCAAAATTAAGTAGCCATACACATCGATATCTCCCTTGTGGAAATACTTGCAGCTCTTGCTACCGGAATATATTTTCTCCAATAACCGTTGCTTTGCACTGTTATGATAACCGCCGAGATAGATATGTACTGCGTCTTGCTCGTCAGAATCATGATAAGTTGTCAAATTTTCAACTGTAACAACACTTCCGGCATTTACCGTTATTCTCTTTATCTTATCCAAAGAGGCATTGGACAATGCTATTCCATCCGGTATTTCTCTAACGTTAATATCTGATGTCTCAAATGTAATCCGAATGTCCCCTTTGATAAGCACATAGGTAGGATTTTCATACAAATTATAAAATTCAAGTATCTGATCCTTTTTCACCACGAAATCAGTATAATCAAATAGTATACTCTCAATTATAGATTTGAACTCTCTCTGAAACCTTTTCGAATCCTTAAATAATGCTGTTGAAAAATTACGAATATAAGTCTCCTTATCTAATTTCAGTACTGCTTTAATCACCATCAGTATTTCAGCTATACGTTTTTCATCATATCCCAAATCATAGGGTAATTTCTTATATTCCTCTACCAAACTACGAAAATGCTTCAAGACATTTTGCATCAAAGGCATATTGCTGTCCCTGTAATTCTGTAATACCTGCATAACATGATTACATTTTGCCGGTATACTCAGTCTTTTTAGTCTCTTATAGCATTCAGGCACCCTTGACACATTCAATTTGACCTTTGTAAACTGACCGAAATTGTCAGGTGCCGCAAAGACAAATCCGTCACTGACTAACCGTTCTATTGCAACATTAATATCCCGATATGCCTCATGATTATATCTATCTGCATACGCCGGATAAGTCTTTGACACATCAATCTGAATGGCACGCAATTCAGACGCATCCTTGTCGTAAGCACCTCTTTTCTCATACATATCAATTAATTTATTGAGTATGTCGTTACAATAGTCCATTCAAATTAAATCCTTTCAAATTTTCGTATTGCATTTCTGTTACCTGATTTGACAATTGAATATGTAACATCACAGTATGGCAATATGGCAGTCGCCTTTTCTGCCGTTGCTATCAGGACCAACTGCAGACCCAGTTTCTTAAACATATTCATCATTGGCTCTATTCTGTCACTTGTCATATTATTGAAGGCTTCATCCAAAAGCACCAGTCTCATACAGCCATCCGGGTTCTGCTCATAAATCTGCAAAAGCGAAGCACATATTGCTACGTAGAACGGAGCTTGATTCTCTCCACCACTACCTTCCCCGCTTACCTTTGAAAGTGGAACCTCTTTTTCCGTAACAGAATTTTTCACAATAATATCGTAATCTAAATACGTTCTATAATCAACATACATGCCTATACTCTTTGCTCCGGTTCTCTGACCCGTCAAATTCTCCTTGGCACGCTCTTCGACATCCATCATAATCCGACTCATAAAATCTTCAATCTGGCTTTCAAACACTTCGGATTTGTTTTGTTCAGCAAGAAAAACCATAATTTCATTTTCCTGATCTATCTGCTGATTATCCTTATCCATTATAATGTCATAGAAAAGTCCCAACTCTTTATCCTTACTCTTGTCAATTCCAAAGCGATAGCTTTCTTCACCATATTCAAGATTTTCCATGACACGATTTATTTGTTTGAACTGCTGCCTTGCCCGTAATATATCATCCTTCATCCTAAACAGGACTTCCTTTCGGAATCTATCCTTACAACGTATCTGCGCCTGTGCAAGCTCCTCCTTATGACGTTCCAATTCAATATTTTGAAGCGACAGGTATTCCTGCTGATATCTTGCTGCACCGGCGATTCCTTCGGGAAAGTCACAAGTGTATGTTGCTGTATATTTTTGCTGCAGCGGAAGCAATTGCTGATTCATATAATTATTTAACGCAATATTATCCTGAGATGCACGGTTAGCAAAATTATATGCGATTGCTGCTGCCTTTTTTGTCTTTCTCTCTTCCCGGTATTTTTTCTTTGCCTCTCTTTCACATTCAGGATATTCCATTAAGCTTGTTTCGTATACTTCCTGCTTGGAAGGTAATATGCCCTCCAATTCCCGGATTTTTGTCTCTGCTTTTCTTACGTTATCTTCGAGGTTCTGCTTCTTTGCTTTCCAGTTTGTTATTTCATCTGAAATCCATCTGCAATTTTTTTCACATTCACCTACGCGGTCATACATGGCAAGCAATATAGGATTCTTTTTGAATTCCTCTATTTTTTCTCTTATCTCATCGATTCTAGCCCCTAATAATTTCGCTTTGGATTTTGAATCACAGTACTTTTCCAAATCAACAAAACTATTACCTTCCGTAAATTTTGTATATCTGCTAACCACTTCGTCAAAGCTTTTTTTCTGAGTATTCAATTCGCTGATTTGCTGCTGTAACAAAATCAATTTTTCTTTTGCTTTTTTAAGTTGTTTTGCTATCGCATCAACACCGATAAAGTGTTCCCGCTTACCCATTCTTTGTAAACAGTAATTTTGAAATCTTAATCTGTCCTTTGTTACACTCTTTATATGGGATTCAAGCTCATCGGCACTTTCACAGCAGACTACATCTTTCATTACAAAATCAACATATCTTTTTGCATAAACATTTTCCGATTCAATGCTATTGCATAAATACTTAATCTCTCCATCTTGTTTTTCCTCTTCCTTTATTTTTCTGGTGTCTACAAGCCCTATTCCTTTCACTTTATCTCCCAGTGAAATGAAAGCTTTCTTAGCAATCAGATAGTTATCCGGAGAAACAATAATATGAAACCGTTGTGTGTTCAAATAGCTTTCCACTGCATCCTGCCAACTATAGTCCGTCATATACAATAGTTCACAAAGCAGCTTAGCGTCTGTCTTTTTGCTTTGACCGCTAAGTGCTTCATTGATACTATCCCGAACCAATACTGCCTCCTTCGGATAGCACATTACACCTGATTCCAGTGTCTTTATCTTTTCTTCCAATTCTTCACAGACTTTTCGCTTCTCCGCAATATCTGTTCTTATATTTGCTTCTCTGTCTTTTATTTTTTCCTTAATCCCACTCAGGATTGTTCTTGCATTCTTGATTGCGGCAATTCTCTCATCTGTACTAAAATCTTCTCCACTAATGCCTGCAACATCCCATTCACAGAGTAACCCTGCGCTATTTAATTTCTTTTTCAAATCAGACAACTGCCCGCTTAGTTTTTCAAAAATTGCTGCCTCATTAACTAGTCTCTTATACTCTTCCTCGTTACTTTTATTCTCATTCTCCAATGAGAGCATTTCTTTATTTTCTTCATTCTCCTCTGCTGATTTTCGTGCCTGATATAAAAGGTATGAAGCTGATTTTTCTTTCTTTGAAAGCTCTTCCAACTTATCTGTCAGCACACGGATGCTTGCAGACCACTGTGAAATCGATTGTTCATTCTCTTTCTGTTCTTCCAGATTGCCCTGATATCCTGCAAAAGCCACAAGAATTTCATTCACCTTTACCTTGGATAAACGTTCTTTCGCCTCCACTATTTTCTCATTAATCTGCGCAAGCAAAGCTTCTCTGTCCTGCGCTTCCTGCAGAATTTCCTGAAGCCGCTCAAGCTCCTTCATATCCTTTTGCAGAAAATCAATATTAACTTCAGGCTCCGGAAGAATATAGGTATAAATAAATTCACGAATATCCTTAATATCTTCCAGGCTGGTTCCCATATGAAACACCTCATTAAATTTCTTTCCGATTGGTGAATCTGCCTCTCCGATACCGAGCATACGGCAAATTCGTCTTCTTGCATCTGCCTGATTGGAAGCGCGATCCATCCCCTTGTTTTCCAGTTTAAACGCATCTCTGGATGTCGGTTTTTTCCCATCCTTTACCTGTGTAAAAAACGGTATATCCTCCAGAGCATATCCCTGCTTTGTAATATACCAATCCTGATAAACACCCTTCAAATCCTGTTTTGGCGTTTCTGACTCCACACGAACCGTAATAACAAATGTTTTATGAATACCTTCATCTAAAAATTCAATTCCGATATACGATACCGTATGCCCCGGCCGTAGATAACTGTCCTCTGCCCGCTGCTTCTGGTGCACTGAGCCAAGGAGTGTTCTTCCGCTCTTCTTATTTCCTGCTGTATTAAAATCCTTATTTGTTGTAAGGCAATACCGAATGGCGTCCATAATCGTTGTTTTCCCTACAGCATTCACGCCCAGCAAGTATGTAATATTCTTAAAATCAATAATATCATCCTGAAAATTGTGCCAGTTGATCAGATGGAGTCTTGTCATTCTAATCATTGCTCTCATCCTCCTCATCTGAATCCACATACTGCTGTAATAACTTGCTGGTCTTCTCGTATGCCTTTGAAATTGTAGTATCCGGCATCGCAAGCATAACCGATGGATATATCTGAATCTGTGCATTCATGTCAAGCAGCTTATTTAAAGGCTGCACCAAATTATATCTTTTTATGTTCCTCATGGAATCTTCCAACAAAGCTTTATCAAATTTTCTCGGAAGGTTTAATTTTTCATATTCATTCTTTATCTCTTCTACTGTTGCCACTACTTTTTCCTCACTTGTTGATAAGCTTTCCCTTTTCTCAACATATAAAAGCCTGAAAATAAGCAGCATTATGCTCTCATATTTTTTAAGACTAAGTCTTCCGGTACCATAATTATTAATAAGCTGTACTACTCTGAGATTTCTATGAATAACTAATGTATACCCGATTGGTTGAAATATCCGCCTGAATGTTTCCTCATGGTTTATGACATAGTAATACTTTTCTCTGGTAGAATCTACATTTCCGATCAGGAAGCAGTTATTCAGTAAATAATTTGCAATTTCTTCTTTTACATCTATTGCCATGACTACACCTTCCTTTTCTCAATGATAAATTCTTTAAATCTGATTCCATTGGTTTCGACAAAATTATCTTTTAATCTTATTTCAAATCGTCTTTCCGGCGTCTGTGAATATGTGTACAACCCTATAATTTTAATCAAGTCGTCAGGATTATTTTCAAGTATACTTCCCGCTGATACAGCAGTTTTGCCTTGCAGGATGTCCTTTGCAAATCCATTGACGTTTTCCGATGTCAGTGCATTTTTAATGTACTCTAACATCTTCCGGTTTTTCTCCTCAACCAACTCCATATCCAATTCATCAACAACTGTCATGAATTCAATCGGAGTTGACCGCTTCTTTTTTACCGGTGTTGCCAAAGAAGCACTGTCGATAAAATTTTGCCCATATATCTGGAACACATCAAAGCAGCAAGTTTCGTCTTCTTCGTATAAATCATCTTTACTTGTAATTTCACTTGCATAAAATTGCAGCAGATTATTAATCTTGCTTTTAACACTGCCATCCGAAAGCAGCAGAAACTGTGCACGTTGAACAGCTCTGGTTCTATATGTAATATGCCTGTCATCTATAATCCTCATGATAGCTTCCATTTCTTCAATATCCATTCTGACTTTGGCAATAAGTTCTTTAATCCTACAAGCCGCTTCCGCCTTGTCTACGCGCTCTACCTCCATATAATCACTTACAAGCGCATCCAACAAGACATCCTCACACTTATCCAAACTCTCATATAAACTGGTTCTGTAATAGAAAAGATTGTCATTTGTTTTAAATCTATGATAAGAACCAACTACAATCTTTTCTTCATATTTTTCAAAGAAATCTAATACTTCTTCCGGTTTCTTCCCTTTGGTCAAATAATTGATATGATCTTCTATGGATGCAGCCAATGTTCTCAATGCCTGATTTAGATTGTCAAAGTCCTCTGATGCTTCTTTGAGAACACCCTCATAAGGGCTCCCTTGTTCTGATATATGTTCGAACATGGAATATATCTTAAATAATTTCCCTTTATATGTGATAATTGTAGGACTAATTATCTCCTGAAATGATTTAATGACTGGTACAACCTTATAATTGATTGCAAGCTTAGATTCTTCTTCGTATTCACCATCTTTTTCAGCAAGCCATCCGGTATCCCTAAGCCTTCTTATAAAGCCTCCTGCAATTACTCTTGTATCTGTCACATTACCGTCTGTCTCTTCCTGCTCTTCTGCATCTAACTCTATCTGTTCATCCAATCCCAGAAAATACTCTTCAACCACATCAAAAATCGTACTTTTCTCTATGGCATACATCGGTATTCTCTTACACCTGTCCCAAATGAGAGTAAGAATATCAACATATTTTCTTTTGTTTGTACCTGTCAATGGACGAAATAAATTTTCGTCGATTTCATCAAATATGTTCACCATCTCACTCCTTTTATGTACTCAATTAAAACAATATCATTTTGAACATGAGAATCAGGGGCTTTTTTCTTATCTTAATTTAGCATAGACGCAAGCCTGTATGCTCTTTGTATCCATATGTCTATGATGTTACCTCTTAGCACATAGCAAATTAGTAAACAGCGTTTACTATAGTGAAGTATATCGCGGAATTACGCTTTTTTCAATGCATTTCACAAATAGGCATTATAAATCTTAAATATTTAACCAGACTCATAAAAGCTTCATTGCAATCTCAATTCCATCATGTGCAACCATAATAATCTGAACCGTTTCTCTGATTTCTTATGACATAAATTTCTCATTACATAAAAAGCCGCTACTAAGAAACTTCCTAATAACGGCTTCATTACATATTCTGTTATAAATCATGTTTGTCTCGTCCTTTTGCTGCTTCCTTATATACCTGTTCATCGGTTCTGGCAGAAACTACGATAATTTTCATTACTCCATCCACACGCTCCACTTTATAAACAACTCTGATTCCCAAATCCCTGAATTTTATTTTCATAAGGCTCGTAAGATTTGTCCCACCTTTGTTACCCAAAGGTTTGCCATATCCACCTTCCTCTGTTGGTAATGGATTTTGACTCACTTTTTGGATTCCCTTTAACACTTGTATCTGAGCTGAACGTTCAAGCTTCTTCATGTCCTTTTCCGCTTCATCTAAAAACTCAATACCCCATGTCATTCGATATCTATTTTCTCCGTATGCAAAAGTTCATCTTCGCTGATTCCTAAATTACTCATTACAGAATCAAATGAAATCGTTTTATTATTTATGCTATCTTCCATTCGCTTATTGGCTTCTAACATGAGAACATAATCTTCCTCAATTTCTGTTAGTCTTGTATATTCTTCTAGTGACAAAATAATTGCTGAAGGTTGATTGTTTTTTAAAACAATTAATTCTCTTTCAGAATGAAGTCTATCAAATATCTTCGCTGCCTGACCTTTATTAAATTGTGAAATAGGAACAAGACTTTGTAAAAGTTCTGCTGCAAACGCCATAATAAACACCTCCATTGCTTAATTCTAATTTTATTATATTCAAATA
>CAMWWJ010000123.1 GCA_947177925.1 uncultured Lachnospiraceae bacterium | reverse complement strand
ATATAAAAACAGTATTTGGATACAATCATAAAAGATGTGCTGAAGATGGCAGCCTTGGTGACACCATATTTTCAGCATATTTGATTAATGATAAACGAAAACTTATATCCTGTGTTATATTTGCCATGCAGAAATTCCTTTACTTTTCTCTTATCATTTTGTATGATGGATAACAGAAATATAATTCACAGATATGCCATTTATAAAAGTGATAGGTACTTGAAGGATAATCATGGAGAAGAACAAATTTAAGGATTGATTGTATTGAGGAAGGTTGGTGCTGAGATGACACTTATTCAATGTCCGGAATGCAAACTTGAAATAGATGATGAAAAAAATATATGTGAAAATTGTGGATTTGATTTATTACTATATAAGCAAGTATACAAAAAAATATATGATGAGAAGATACGACAGTTAAATAAATCAGAGATGGAAAAAGAACATCCTCAAATAGAATATAAAACTGTAATAGCACAGACAAATACTGTTCATAAACCGAGATGCCCTTATTGCAACAGCGAAAATTTGACTAGAATAACATCTTTTGATAGAGCAGTTAATATAGCGATGTTTGGTATACTGGGAAATAAAAGAAAATATCAGTGGCACTGTAATAATTGTAAAACTAATTGGTAGGTGAATATTATGGCATTAATTAAATGTCCCGAATGTAACAAAGAAGTTTCTGATAAGGCAGAGATATGTCCTAATTGTGGATTTGGAGTAGCAAAGTATGTTGAAAGACAGAATAGAATAGTAAGAATTCAACAGGAAGCAGAAAAAGAAGCTTATTTGTATGTAAAACAAAAAAAGAAAGAAGAGGAAGAAAAAGCAGAACGAGAAAAACGTGCAGAGGAAAATAGAAAAAATAATATATATGCGGAAGCAGTTAATAAGTACACGAGTGAATCTTCTAAAGATGTAGAAAGAGCAGAAGGGTTGTTTTTAACTATTTCAGGTTGGAAAGATTCGGATACATATTTAGGTAAATGTAAAGACAGAATAAGCGAACTGAGAACGCGTGAAGAATTACAAGAAGAAAAGCGTAAGAGAAGAAACAAAAAAAGAATTTTTGCTACAGTTATTATAGGGATATGTGTAGGATTAATTATCGGAGGTTATAGCTTTTATAAAATGATAATAGTTCCCCGAAATATATATGAATCAGCTATGCTCAGCATTAAGAATGGGGATTATGAAGAAGCTATTGAGAAATTAGAAACGATTATTGATTATAAAGATACTAAGCAACAAATCGAAATTGCGTCAGAAGGCATATATGAAAGAGATTATGCTGATGCAAAAAGACTGGTTGCTGAGCAGAAATATTCCGAAGCATTAGAAATATTGAAAAATATGGAAAATAGAGATGATGTGGATGAATTGATGGCTCTGTGTGGAAATGCTTTGAAATATCAAGAAGCAGTTGAACTGGCAGAAATTGAAAAATATAGAGAGGCAATTAGTATTTTAGAAGATATAGAAGATTTTAAAGATAGCGCAAATATTCTTGTAGAATATCGGTTAGAAGCGGATTATTTAGATGCTGTAAATTATGCTGATAACGGAGATTATAAGAAGGCAATACATTTATTTGAGAATCTTGGAGATTATAAGGATGCAAAAGAAAGAAGTGTAGAACTATGTTATCAATTTGGAATACGTGAATTTGAAAATAAAAATTATGCAAATGCAAAGGAGTATTTAGAAAAAATATCTGATAGTAAGGATGTCATTGATATACTGAATGAATGCGAACTGCAATTGTCTTACGCAGATTTGTACTCAGCAGCTCAAACTTCAATAGAAGCAGATAATTTATATGATGCACTTAGCTATTTAAAACAACTTCCTTCTGATTATAAGGATACTGCTGATAAAATTGAGCTATGTGATAAATATAAAAATGTTGTAGGAGAATGGAGATGTGTGGGATACGATGGGGCAGATAATAAGTGGATTACAGATGAGAAAGCATGTAGAAGGCAAGATTTTATAGTAAGAGTAGATGATAATGGCAATCTGTTTCTTGTCGATTATAAATTTGATTATAGTGAGCTTGAATATACAGGAACAACTTTATCATGGTTTGCAGTTGGTTCCATAAATGAATTCAACGTATCTACGGGAATTATGACATATGATGGCTGGGGTGGACCATATAAACAGGCGTACATTCGTTCGACAAAATAGTTGATTGAGATTACTAAAAGAGCTTCCTTGTTTTTGAGGGGTAGCTCTTTTAGTATGCAATTAGAAAGATCAAATGGTAATTATGACTGGAAAAAGAAGGGATAAGAAAAGGTGATAGTGTCAAGATTTTTCCTTTCTAACAAAAAGTTCCTCTATCTCCATAGATAATTCATCTTTTAAATTTGAAAAGAATTCCATTATAATTGTAAAAACATGAGTTCGATGTTAAACTAAAAGGATTAGGCTGATTGTACACAAATCGTATGAAGGGAGATATAACTTTGATATTATTAGTGATTGATATACAAAAAGGAATAACGGACGAGAGATTATATAATTTTGATGGTTTTATAAAGAACACAGTTAAAATAATTGAGACTGCCAGACAGAATCATGTTGAAGTAATATATGTTCAGCATGATGATGAACCGGGAACCGGATTTTCTGTTGGGGATGATGAATTTGAAATCGCTGCGCAGGTTACTCCCATGGAGGGCGAAAAGATATATATCAAAGATATGAATAGTTGTTTTGGGAACAAAGAACTGGTAAGTTATTTAGAAGAAAAGAATGAAGATACCTTAATGATTGTTGGTTTGCAGACAAACTTCTGTATAGATGCAACGATTAAATCTGCATTTGAAAGAGGATATAAGGTTATTGTGCCAAATGGAACCAATTCTACTTTTGATAATGATTATATGGATAAAGAAACAACATACAAATATTACAACGAAATGATGTGGCCTGAGAGATTTGCCGACTGCATTTCAGTAGAGGAAGCTATGGAGAAAATACGTCTTAATGAAAACTAAAATGATATACAGACCATTGACGGCAACTCCTTTCAAATGCGATTCTGCCCATAATGAAATAGAGCCATGCCGAATATTACAGCCTTATGTCAGATGCTTTTGGGGTGGGGAGTGTGATTGCCCGGATACAGGAACAAATGAATCTTTTGAAATAGTGATTCCGGATACTTGCGTAGATATTATTTATCGCATAGATGATGCGGGTAATATCATTACTTCTGATTTTGTCGGAATAAATGACAGGAGTTTTTTCGCTCAAAACAATAAAAAATCCGGGCAGAAGATTTCGGTATTTGCCATTCGGTTCTATGCATGGAGTGCCTATGTCTTTTCAGAGGATTCTTTTGTCGGTACGGTAAATGGGCGATACGATGTCAGGGAAAGATTTAGCTGGTTGGATAAAGAACTTCGCAGACAATTATTTGAGTCGAGAGACTTGACTGATATGATTCGATTGACAGAAGCGCTGCTTCTGAAAAAATTGGAAACTGCAAGGAAGAACGGAGTGATAGACAGGGTAATTTATGATATTCTCCGTTTTCAGGGAGCGATAGGAATCAATCAGTTATCGAAGGAGAACTTTATAAGCAGCAGACAGATGGAACGCCTGTTTTGTGAATATATCGGAATTACTCCCAAGAAATTGAGTAATCTGGTGCGTTATCAATATTTATGGAAGGATATTGTATGTCAAAGTTCTTTTGATATTATAAATGCGGTTTGTAAATACGGGTATACGGATTCGTCGCACTTGCTGCGGGAGTTCAAACGCTATCATTCCATGAATATTCGGGAGGCAAGAGAAATGGCTTTTCGATGAAAGTTTTTATATATGTCGGAAATATACAATACAACCATTCCCGGCCATAGTATAATGGAAATTAAAATAATCGGGAAAGGAAGAAAGAGACTATGAAATTATGTACCACGCTGATTGCCGTGAGGGATATGGAGCGGTCGCTGCAATTTTACCATGATCTGTTTGGACAGGAGGTAACGCTCGATCTGGGTTGGAATAAAACACTGACCTGTGGCTTGACCTTACAGGAGCACTTTGATAAGCTTGTAGGATTTCCGGCAGAAACTATGAAGTATCACTCCAATACGATGGAGCTCTATTTTGAGACGGAAAGCTTTGATGAATTTCTTGCTCTTCTTCGCAAATACCCGGATGTGGAGTTGCTGCATGAGCCGAAAACGTTCTCTTGGCTGCAAAGGGGTGTGCGCATATTTGATCCGGACGGGCATTTGATCGAAGTATCGGAAAGCATGTATTCGGTAGCGAGCAAACAATTTCAGCAGGGAAAAAGTGTTGCGGAAACAGCCGAGTTGATCAAACATCCGCGGCATGTAGTTGAGGAATGGTTCGAGGAATACCAATCAAGAAAAAACTAACAAGATAATATTTCAAATACGCATTGCCGCCGGTTTGACCCGTGATATGCAGAGAGAGGGAAAAATGAATAAAAAAATTGAAGTAATACCATATCTGTCTTTTAACGGTAATTGTGAGGAGGCACTTAAGACCTATATCAAAGCCTTTGGCGGCGAGATTTATGGTATGTCCCGTTGGTCTGAGGATACGTTCGAGGTAACGCCGGAGCAGATCGGCAAGGTGATGCATGTGGAGTTTTCACTGGGAAATACGCATATGGCGGCGGGGGATAATTTTGATTGTACGGCGGTGAATCCGGATATAAAGCTGATGATTCATATGAATTCGGAGGAGGAGGCATTGCATACCATATCCGTACTGGCGGAGGGCGGAACCGTACTTTCCCCGCTAAAGCCCCATCCAAAGCCGGATGATGGTGGCTGTGGTTCTGCCATAAAGGATCGTTTTGGCTATACATGGTTCATTACCTGCCCGAATCCGGCTAAACAGTAGGACCTATATTGTAGTAGAGGAGACGGACATGCTTGAAGAGGTGAATATGAAATTATATGGTATTCGGTTTGCGAAAGGGTTTCAATATGGAACAAAGGAAACTGTGTTCCGCACTTGGAAAGGAAATAGTGAACTGATACCGGATTTCTCTTTCTTTTATTATCTGGCGGAGTTTGAGGGAAAGCATTTCTTGATCGACACCGGCTTTCGGGACGAGCAGCTGGCAGCAGATATGGGCGTGACTTTGCTGTCTGTCGAAAGAGAGATAAGGCAGATTTTTGGTTCGTTTCCTAAGATTGATACAATATTTTTGACACATGGCCACTGGGATCATATCAATAACATTGATCTATATCCAAATGCCCGACTGATCATGGCAAAACAGACTTATGAGCAGGCCATGTCAGAGGGAATCGCTCCGGTGAGGGAAAGGCTGCAGGAAACGAAAGCCCCGATTTCACTGGTAGAGGAAAGGGAATGTTTTGATGATATTTTTCACTTTGAAGTGATAGGAGGGCATACGCCGGATTCCTCGGTTCTCTATTTTCAATTAGGTGATGATATCTATTGTTTTACAGGAGATGAATGCTATTTATGTGATAATATGGAGCAAAATATTCCCATCGGCATCAGTTTTTGCAGAGAGAAGAATGAGATGTTTATGCAAAAGGCACATGCCAAGGGATGGATATCGCTGCCATTTCATGATGCGGGAATTTTGGAGAAGTATCATAGATTAACGGAAAATATCGTTAGAATATTGTGATGGCGGTAAAAGGGTGCTTTTATCCGGATTTCAGAGGTTACGATAGAACTAAATACAAGAGTCTTGAATATATAAAAGCGGCAGTTCCTTTCCAAAAGGAGGATACTGCCGTTTATTTTATTGCAAGAGATAAATGGAAAAAGGCATTATTGCTTTGCGATGCAACGAAAAGTAGCATGAAAAAAATCAAATGTATACAACTGTTGGTGGCACAACTTAGACTTTTTCATTATGGTATGTCACATAATAAAAAGAAAGGTGGTTGCGTTATGGGCAGGCAAATAGTCATATCGGCAAAGCATTTAAAAAAAGCTTTTGGCAAAGGCGAAAGTATGCAGGTTATTTATTCAGACCTGAATATTGATATTTACAAGGGGGATTTTACGGTTATCATGGGTTCATCGGGGGCGGGTAAGTCTACCCTGATGTATTCTCTTTCAGGGATGGATAAGCCGGACGGTGGGGAGATTTGCTTTGACGGGACGGACATCACGAAGCTAAACAATGACAGGTTAGCTGTATTTCGGCGGAAGCAGTGTGGATTCGTATTCCAACAGATTTATCTGATTGATAAGATGAACCTTATGGATAATGTCATTACAGCAGGGGTACTGACAAGCAAAGACAGGGAAGACATCAAAACCCGCGCAAAGGAGCTGTTTTCACTGGTGAATATTCCTGAAAAAACCTGGAGAAAAACATCTTCCCAGATTTCAGGAGGCGAAGCACAAAGGGCAGGCATTGTCAGGGCAGTGATTAACAGTCCAAACGTACTTTTTGCGGATGAGCCGACAGGTGCGTTAAATTCTGCAAATTCGGGGGCAGTCCTTGATGTTTTTACTTCTCTTCACAAGAAAGGGCAGAGCATCGTTATGGTTACTCATGATAAAAAATCAGCCCTGCGGGGAAATCGTATTATTTATATTAAAGATGGAAAAATTTTTGGCGAGTGTGACTTGGGGAAATTTGAGCAGGACAATATTGAAAGAACCGAAAAACTTGATCAATTCATCAAAGAAATGGGGTGGTAATAATCATGAAGAAAATATCCACGCTCACTCTGCATAACTTGAAGAAAGCAAAGGGACAATATATATCCTTTGGGGTGTTTATCGGCCTGACCGCATTTATTATCAATATTGCGCTTGTGCTTGCTTTCCAAACATTTAATGCTTATGACGGCCTGTTTGATAAGCTTGACACAGCGGACATTAATTTTATCATTCCACAGATTCAGGATAATGAAAATTTACTCGCAGAAGTGGAAGGAATTGACGGGGTATTGTTTGTTGAAAAGCATGGAGGGGTATTTATGCCGGTAACAGTCCGTGAATTTGCGGGCTCTGATTTTGACATGAATACTGTTTTTTATAATCTTGATGAGGAAAGAACACTGAATCTGCTTGATATTACAGAATATTCCGTGAAGAGTGAAGTTTCCGTTTATATTCCCATGTATATGAAGGAATTAGGCGGTTTTGCAGAAGGCGGCAGTATTACTTATTCCATAGATGGCAAGGAGCATACCTATGATATTGGCGGAATCGTATTGGAAATGCAGTATGGAAATTACGGTACCGGGCTGATTGGGGGATATTTTCGAGGAACTGTCTATGAGGATTTTGCGCATGAATATAGTGATAATGTCATTGCAGAATATTCCTTAAAAACAACCAGCACCACTGATTTAAGCGAAATAAAAAATACAATCTCTGAAATGTTAAGGGAAAAAGGGATTGCATTATTAAATATCAATGACAGGGACACCGCAAAGCAGACCAGAACAATGGTCTGTACTCTGCTTATCGTTATATTTTTAGCGCTTGCTGCCATTATACTGGTAGTGAGTATTTTCCTCAGTAACTTTCGGATACGAAGTGCAATTGAAGGCGAACTGGCACAGATGGGGGTATTAAAAGCGATTGGTTATACAAGCAATCTGATTATTGCGGGGGCAATTATGCCCTACATGCTTGTAGGCGTTGCAGCCACGGTAATGGGAATCGCCTTGTCTTATGCGGTCCTGCCTTCCGTAGCAGGTATTTTGGCAATCCAATCAGGATTTTCCTATACGCCTGATTTTGATATAATGGCTTTACTGATTGTAATCCTGACACTGACATGCGCAATATTGCTTTTCTCCTATATTTCAGCGGGAAAAATACATAGATTAGAGCCGATTAATGCCATAAGAGGCATCACCGGAGACGAATCGGCGGGACAAAATATATTATTATTTATTGTCTCGTTTGGTATCATGGTGCTGTTGTCTTTCGCAGGAACGCTCCTATACAATGTAAATGTCAAGCCGGATAATTTTATGAATACACTGTCAGAAGAATTACCATCTGTTATTTTTACGGCAGAGGATGGAAAAATGCTGGAACTTAAGGAACTTCTTCAAAATGACAGTCGTATAAGGCTTGTTTTGGAATATGCTTCTGTACCTGTAAGTTATGAAGACGGAAGTCTTACTGCCTTTGTATGTGAAGATTTTTCAAAAGTAACCAACGATATCTGTTATGAGGGCAAAAGTCCTGTGAAAGAGAATGAAATTGCAGTAGGAAATGCAATTTCGGATGGGTTTCCCATTGGCAGTGAAATAGAGCTGACAGTCGGCAATCAATCGGCATATTACATTGTAACTGGTTATATTCAAAGTGTTAATAATGCAGGAGCAGTATGTCAGCTGACAAGTGAAGGATACGAAAAAATCGGCGAAACAACGAATTCTGTCAATATTTACTTATATAATAAAAATGCCGACGAATTTATCAATGAGTATGAAGAAAACCACGGTGCGCTCATTAAATCATCCGTAAATTTTGAACAGATGAGTGAAAATGGCAGAATGATGTATACGAGTATTGTTTCTGTGATTGTGGTGATCCTGTTTGTGATTTCCGTTCTGATGGTGCTGCTTGTGATGTATGTAATCATAAACTCAATGATAAGCAGACGCAGACAGGAATTTGGCATATATAAGGCGATTGGATACACAAACAGGCAGCTTACGGTTAAGACAGCGCTTGGTTTTATACCCGTTGTGGCTGCGGCATCAATTATTTCGGTAATAGCCGGACTGTGGTATCTTCCCGCAATCAACAATATCATTTTTTCCCTGATTGGGGCTGTAAAAAATCATTTCGAAGTATCTGTCTGGATATTGATTGTATTTACCATGATGTTCACTGCCGTGGCATTTGTAATCAGCGTGCTTCTTTCAGCACCAATTAAAAAAATTACCGCATATTCACTGTTAAAAGAATGATGGAATGGAGGATTAGTATGAATTTTTCTGAAAAATTAAAGGAAATACGAAAAAAAGAAGGTATCTCACAGGAGCAGCTTGCTGAAAAAATCGGTGTTACAAGGCAGGCTATCACGAAATGGGAAACCGGAAAAGGTTTACCAGATGTTGAAAATATGGTAATCATAGCAGAGATTTTTAAGACTACCATAGATGAGCTGCTTATGAATTCCGTCACAAAGGAAACCCCGGAACCATTTGTATATACCAGTGAAACAATTTATGACATTGACTGTGAGAAACATTTTGATGTCAATATTGGCAGTGC
>CAMWWJ010000122.1 GCA_947177925.1 uncultured Lachnospiraceae bacterium | reverse complement strand
ATGCTATAATAACCCCAAAAACAAAAAGGACCAAAAAGCCATGCACCGAACCTTCACCTTCCAAATCGAAAAAGCCCACCACGCTTCCACCATATACAACTACTTACGCTCCAAAAACTTTTCCAGGCAATCCATCATTGCCTTAAAGAAAATCCCCGAAAGCATCCTTTTAAACGGGAAGTGGTGTTATGTAAACGAAAAACTTTCTGCCGATGACTGTCTCACGATCCATCTCACGGAAAAAGAATCCTCCGCCAATATCGTCCCCTGTGAGATACCCCTGGATATTCTTTATGAAGATGAAGATATTTTGATCGTTAATAAGCCTGCCCATATGCCCGTGCATCCTTCCTTAAACCACTATGAAGGAACTCTTGCCAATGGAGTGGTGCATTATTATGAAAAGCAGGGCATTCCCTATGTGTTCCGCTGTACGAACCGGCTAGATCGGGACACCTCCGGCCTGATTCTGCTTTCCAAGCATATGGTGGCTGCCGGGATTTTGTCCACTATGATTGCAGAAAGGAACATCAAAAGAGAGTATCTGGCACTTGTTTCACAGGGGAAGGAGCCTCTTCCCAATGAAGGCACCGTCAACGCCCCCATTGCCCGCATGTCAGATTCGCTGATTACCAGATGTGTGGATTTTCAAAAAGGGGAACGAGCCGTTACCCATTACAGAAAGCTGCAGGAAAAAAATGGATACGACCTGATTTCCTTACATCTGGAAACAGGACGCACCCATCAAATCCGTGTTCATATGAGCTATCTGGGACACCCGCTTTTAGGGGATTCCCTTTATCATGGGAATATGGAGCTTATCACAAGACAGGCCCTACACTCCTATAAGCTTTCCTTTCATCATCCTATCACAAAGGAACCTATGACCTTTACCGCCCCGGTTCCTCCCGATATGGAAAAACTTATCTGATTCTTTCCGGAAAGCCCACTTTTTTCTGTACCTTGCGCAATGTCTTTAAAGCATAATAGTTGGCCTTCTCACCATTTTCTTTAATCACGCCGTCAATATATGCCTTATCCTTCAAAAGCTGTTCAAAACGGTCCTGAATGGGCTTTAAGACACTGACTACAGACTCTCCTACAGCCATCTTGAAGTCTCCATAGCCTTTCCCGTCAAATTCCTTTTCCACCTCATCCGGTGTCTTATTGGTGCAGGCGCAGTATATATCAATCAGATTCTTTACTCCCGGCTGTTCATCCCGATAACGGACAGAAGCTTCCGAATCCGTTACCGCACGTTTGCATTTGCGCATGATCGTATCAGGATCATCCATCAAATAAATGCTTCCATTTGGATTTTCATCCGACTTTGACATTTTTCTGGCAGGATCCTGTAAGGACATGATTTTCGCTCCCTGCTTTCCTATATATGGCTCCGGCATGGTAAATACGTCTCCATAAATGCCGTTGAACCTTCCTGCAATATCTCTTGTAATCTCTAAATGCTGTAACTGATCCTTTCCTACCGGAACCACATCAGCCTGAAACAGCAGAATATCCGCTGCCATTAGAACAGGATATGTATAAAGCCCTGCATTGATGTTATCCGCATGCTTTGCCGCCTTATCCTTAAACTGGGTCATGCGGTTTAATTCGCCCATATAAGTAAAACAGTTTAAAATCCATGCAAGCTCTGCATGTCCCGATACATGGGACTGATAATAAATACAGTTCTTTTCCGGGTCCAAGCCTGCCGCAATATAAAGGGTCAGTAGATTTCTGGCTCTTTTTCGAAGCTCTGCCGGATCCTGGCGAATCGTGATGGAATGTAGATCCACTACGGAATAAAAGCATTCATATTCATCCGACAAAGTTACCCAGTTCTTTAAAGCTCCAAGATAATTGCCAAGTGTAAGATTTCCTGTTGCCTGCATACCGCTAAAAAGTACTTTTTTATCATTGATCATGTTTTTTTCGTCCTTTCAAGTCATTAGGAAAAGTGTATCAAATTCATATCTGTTCGTCAAGAAAAGCCTGCTAAAATCAGCAGGCCTTTCAAAGCAATATTTTATTGATCCTGTATTTCACAGCCACAGGTGCCCCGTTGGAAATTGGAAGGAACTCTTCCTGCTTCCCCGCCCCTTGGCATATCAAATAATCCGTTGTCTTCGGTAAATCGTCTTGTGGAACCGCATCCACAATCATCATTTGATGAGTTTGACCTGTCACGCCCGCAATCACGATCATCATCTCTGTCATGTCTGTCATTGCAGTTTCCATTGTTGCACAGGCAAAGCAATACTAAAATCCATAAGCAATTCATATTTTCAACTCCTTTATACCATAACATATGGAATTTACAGGGAGTTGGTGCCTGTTTAATTTTATATTACAAAAAATATAGCGGTTTTCTTTCTTTTTTTCTTTTTCAATACGACTCTTTTGATATAAGCAAAGGTATAGGCTTCTCCTTTTTTAGAAAGCATTGTCAAAAGCTTTAACAACAGCTTTCTTGTTTCCGGATGCATCATAGGTTCCCCTTTCCCGCTCTTAAAATACATAAGGGGATCGGAATCCGTATATTTCTCCTTATTATAAGTCTTAGAGGCGGCAACCCGATCCATGAACATTTCCACCACATATTTTTTCGGCATGGGCGCCGGTGCCATTCCGCCCTCTATTGCTTTTGTGCTGTAATCGATCCAATATTCATAATGATGCTTATTCCTGCCCTTGTGGTGAAGCCATGCGCTGGAGTAACCGATTTGCTCTCTTTCTGCATTATTGGGACTTCTGTCTCCCTGATAGTACCTTGCTCCCACCCAGAATTCTGTGGGAGAAAACTTGGATAAGTCATGGAGGATTCCCTGCCTGTACAGTCCTACCCGAAAACAGCCTTTCCTAACGATTCGTTTATGAGTGGTAATGGTTTTCAAATGTCCTAAAATATTTTTTATTTTCATGTTACACTGCCCGCTTTCCAATTAGTACAAGTATGCTTCTTTCCGGAACCATGATTTTGGTCTGCTTTCTGGAAGGTGTTTGGGCTTCCGTAAAATATTCTCCTTTTTCGGATTCTGTCAGAATATACCATTTAAAACCGGAAGGAAGCTTTGGCAGGGCAAATTCATGCTCTGTCCAGTGCATATTATATGCCACATAAAAAAAATCATCATCCCTTCTTTTTTTTACCTTTGCATACTTTCCGCACAGCATGATGCCCAAATGTCTGTTATAATTTTCAAACTGCGGATACCACGCCATATTTCCATGATAGGATAAGTCCGGATAACCGCATGAAATGTAATCCATGATTCGAAACTGCTCTTCTTTATGGAGGATTGGATGATTTTTCCTTGTCTGTATCAGAAACTTCACAAACTCTACCATTTCCTTATTGGTTTCCGCCTGTTTCCAGTTCAGCCAGTTGATATGGTTATCCTGACAATAGGGATTATTATTTCCTTCTCCACTGTTTAAAAATTCATCTCCGCTTAAAATCATGGGAGTTCCCTGTGCAAGAAAAAGCATAAGCCAGGCATTCCGTATCTGTTTTTTTCTAAGATCCAACACCTGTTTTTTTCTGCTTTTTCCTTCTACACCGCAGTTCCAGCTGTAATTATAGTCGCTCCCATCCTTGTTATTTTCCCCGTTTTCTTCATTGTGCTTTTTATCATAGCTGACTAAATCATTCAACGTAAACCCCTGATAACAGGTGAGAAAATTGACCACAGAGGTTTTTGCCGGATTCTTCCGAAACAGTTCTGCCATTTTAGAGAGCATATCTCCATCGCCCTTTAAATATTTCCTTGTCTCATACATGAATTCTTCATGAAACAAAGCAGTATTTTTAAACTCGGGCTTTTCCTCTTCCCGATACAAATAGGACATATCCATCCGCTCCCCTATCAGCTTGGTCTTTCCAAGCAGAGGATCCTTTGCCAAAAGCTTCATGGGAATATCCTGTCCCATTAAATGAAACCCATCTATATGATATTCTCTTACCCAGAATTTCAGCACCTCATATATATGGCTCCAGGAAACAGAATCCGGAAAATAAATCTGCATCAGAACTTCTATCCCGTTTTTATGAAGCTCCCTGACCATGGTCTTGCATTCCTTTATGGGATTATCCGTATAGGCATAGGCTGCCTTTGGTGCAAAATAGTCCCCCTTTGTAAATCCCCAATAGTTGATTTTATATTCCCACGTGGTATGCTCCTTATCCATATAAGGAGCCAGCATTTCATCCATATGGGTATATCCTGCATTTTTAATAATCTCGTCAAATTCATAAATGGGCATTAGTTCAATCCCTGTAATCCCGAGTTCTTTTAAATAGGGAATCTTTTCCATAAGCCCGGTAAATGTGCCCTTCCCCTTTACTTTAGAAGAGCCGTGCTTTGTAAAGCCCCTCACATGAAGGCTGTATAAAATGCTGTCGCAATAAGGAATGTTCAAAGGCTTGTCTCCCTGCCAGCAAAATTCCTCCTGCATAGTCCGATAACACAATTCCTTCCGGTTTCCCTGGTATTCCCCCCATACTTCCCTGCCTAAAACCCATTTTCCATAAGGATCGGGCTGCCTTTCCTCATCTTTGTAAAACTGATAGACGTATTTTTTAATATCAATTCCTTCCACAAATATAGTATACAAATCCCCAACTAAATACTTTTTGGAAAAAGGAATCTGAATCGTATTCTGGCTTTCTCCGTAAAGCAGCATACCACACTCTTTCCTTGCCTGAATGGAAATCGCAATATTGAACCCATCCGCATATGGAGTTACCCCAAGAGGATATGGCTGCCCTGTTCTTATCCTGTAATTTACCACGTTTCATTTCTCCTGCCTTATTCATAGCCCACATTGCATTTTGCGAAATGACATAGCATATTGGTTCTTTCACTCCGCAGTAAACAGTATATCATAGTTTTCCTTACCACACAATCTTCGGCAACACCTTATTTACTTCATCATGTATAACAATGTCGGCTTTTTTATCCGTGAAATGTTCATGCTTCGTAATCAGCACAAGCTTATTACCACTATAGTATTTTAATGCATTTTTTACCATGCTGTCATAAAGATTGGTTCCAAGGACAAGTAAAATATCCGCATACTGGCATACATTTGCGCATCTGGTCATCACATCATTGCGCACCAGTTCCCCGTAAAGCCGTACTCCCGGCCTGATGGGACTCCCACATACATCACAGACAGGCACTCCTGCACTGTTTTTTAAATAGTCGGCACTAAAATGCTTGCCGCATTTGGTACACCAGTTCTCATGTATATTTCCATACAGATTGATTACATTGGAAATACCTGCCCGCTCAGCCAGCCCATACATATTTCTTGTCACGCAGCCTTTCAGCTTCCCCCAGTTGTCCAGCTCCTTTATGGCATATAAGCTTTGACCTACCGTCAGCTTCAAAGAAAGCAGTTCCTGCTTATAAAATTCAAAAAACTTTTCCTTCCTTGCACTGTAAAAGCCTGTTGAGAATATTTCCTCCGGACTGTAATGATAAGTATCTTCAATCCGGTAGCTTTCCCTTTCATGAAGAAAATTCACACCGCCACACTCCATGGCCACACCGATTCCAAGCAAGCAAACAATATTTTGTGAGTTATAAATCATCTGCTTTACTCTTGCTATTTTTTCCTCCTTGGACTGGAACATAAAATCACCTGCTTTCTTTTCACTGACCCGTACTTTTTTGTCCTATATGTACATTTTAAAAATTTGTCTGATAATTGTCAATATCAAGCTACCATTTTCTTGCAACTTCAAGAATTATTTAATCCTTACGATATCTTTTCCTTTTTCTTTGAACCTTATACCTTCATGCCTGTCCTCAGCCCAAGATTTTTCTATGTGCATTCTGTTTTATATTCTTATAATATTTTACAAAAATTTGGTCGATTTGTACAGTGTGTTTTTAACTCCTCCACTAACACACTTTAAAGTAATAAAGTGTTGACATTTCATATTCCCCACGTTACAATAATTCATGTGTTTCCACCCCATTTTCAAAGTACTTTCCATTACTTCCGGTATTCCTGCCAAAAGTAATGTCCGGAAAAGGAAATGGAAACGAAACACACAAAATAAGAACTGGAAATGGAGATAAAAAAATGATCGTAGTAATGAAACCAGATGCTGCCGACAGCAGCATTCAGTCTATCAAACAATATATTGAAAGCTTTCAGCTTCAGGTTCATTTATCAAAAGGAGAAGAGGTAACGATTATCGGCATCGTAGGAGATAAATCAAAGCTTCCGGCAGAAAACCTTACAAGCTTTAAGGATGTGGAAAAAATCGTTCCCATTTCGGAAAGCTATAAACTATCCAACATTAAGCTGCATCCGGAGCCTACTACTGTTTCTGTGGGAAATACCACTATCGGTCCGGGAAACCTGACGATTATGGCAGGTCCCTGCGCTGTGGAAACAGAAAAACAGCTTTTGGAAATTGCCCATGCCGTAAAGGCTTCCGGGGCTACTATTTTAAGAGGCGGCGCATATAAGCCTCGTACTTCTCCCTATTCTTTTCAGGGTCTGGAAGCAGAAGGCTTAAGATATATGCAAACCGCCAAACAGGAAACCGGACTTACTACTATATGCGAGGTAGTCAGCCAGGAGGCAATTGAAGCTGCGGAAAAATATGTGGATATGATTCAGATAGGCGCCAGAAATATGCAGAATTTTATATTATTAAAGGAAGCTGGCCGTTCCGGTATGCCCGTATTATTAAAAAGAGGTCTCTGCGCTACCATTGATGAATGGCTCAATGCGGCAGAATATATTATTGCAGAGGGCAATCCCAACGTAGTCCTTTGTGAACGGGGCATCCGCACCTTTGAGACAGCTACCAGAAACACATTGGACATCAGCGCCGTTCCGGTGTTAAAGTCAAAAACACATTTGCCGGTTATCGTGGACCCCTCCCACTCTACCGGTTCCTATAAATATGTAGCTCCCATGGCAAAGGCAGCCGTTGCCTGTGACAGTGACGGTCTTATGATCGAGGTGCATAATGACCCGGCCAATGCGTTATCGGATGGTCCCCAGTCACTGACCTTCAAAAAGTTCGATGCGTTATGCCAGGAATTAAAACCCTTTGCCAAACTGGTGCACCGTACCTTCTAAAAAAATCGGGAGAAGCAAAAGATGGAAATAACTACTTGTGCCTTTATGGGGCTCGGCCTGATTGGCGGTTCCATAGCAAAGGCGGTGAAAAAAACAAAACCGCATATTCAGATCAAGGCTTTTGACATTAATCAGCAGACCTTGCTCCTTGCCAAAAAGGAGGGTACGATAGATGAGGCTTATCCTTCCCTGAAGCCGGATTTTTTTCAGTGTGATATTTTATTCCTCTGTGCACCGGTTTCCAAAAATGATGAAAATTTAAAGAATATAAAAGAATATCTTCAAAAGGGTTGTATTTTGACAGATGTGGGCAGTGTGAAATCTACCATTCACGAAGTCATTCAGAAAGAAGGACTGGAGCCTTGCTTTATTGGCGGGCACCCCATGGCCGGCAGCGAAAAGACCGGCTATGAAAATTCCAATCCTCTCCTTTTGGAAAATGCTTACTATATTTTAACCCCAACGGAAAAAGTATCTGGAGAGCTTTTGGACAGCTATAAGGAGCTGGTAGCCTCTTTTGGTGCGATTCCCCTTATTTTAAACTATAAGGAGCATGATTATATTACAGCAGCTATAAGCCATCTGCCTCATATCATTGCTTCCAGTCTGGTGAATCTGGTTCAGGATTCCGATACGGAAAAAGGACTTATGAAGCTGATTGCCGCCGGAGGATTTAAGGATATTACAAGGATTGCCTCCTCCTCGCCTGTTATGTGGCAGCAGATCTGCATGACCAACACGGAAAATATCAGGCTTTTGTTGGATGATTACATTGCTTCCCTCACTCATATAAGGGACATGCTGAATGCTCTGCCTGCTCCCGCCTCCATGGATTTCCTTTATTCCTTATTTGATACTGCCAAGAGCTATCGGGATTCTTTTCCCAATGCTTCCAGCGGTCCCATTAAGAAAATCTATGATATCCATTTGGAAGTTCCCGATGAAGCCGGATCTATTTCCAGAACATCTGCTATTTTGGCAGAACACCGCATCAGCATAAAAAATATCGGAATCATGCACAACCGGGAGTTTGAGGAAGGGGCCCTGCGCATTGAATTTTATGATGAGGGCGCCAAACAGTCAGCCATCAAATTGCTACGGGAAAAAAATTTTACGATTTATACTGCTGGCTAACGAGACAATTGTATTATATAAAATACCGGAAATACGAGAAAGCAAGAAAGGAATTGAAATATATGGAATTAAAAAAGGTTCAGGGCTTAAAAGGAGAGGTAACCATTCCCGGGGATAAATCCATATCCCACCGGGCAGTTATGTTTGGCTCCATTTCTCAGGGATTGACGGAAGTCACCAATTTTCTGCAGGGAGCCGACTGTTTGTCCACCATTTCCTGTTTTCAGAAATTGGGCATTTCCATTGAAAATACCCCAGAGAAAATTTTAATTCACGGAAAGGGGCTTCACGGATTGAGCGCTCCTTCAGAACAATTGGATGCAGGCAACAGTGGGACTACTGTCCGATTGATATCAGGCATATTGGCTCCTCAACCTTTTTCTGTAACCTTAACAGGCGATGCTTCCATTCAAAAACGTCCTATGAAACGTATCATTGATCCATTAACGCAAATGGGAGCCTCTATAAAAAGCTTAAACGAAAACGGCTGTGCCCCCCTTTCCATTACCGGAAGCCCTTTAAAAGCAATCCATTATACTTCCAAGGTAGCTTCCGCTCAGGTAAAATCAGCCATTTTGCTGGCAGGGCTTTATGCGAACGGAGAAACAAAAGTGACGGAACCTTATGTAAGCCGGAACCACTCAGAAATCATGCTGCATTATTTTGGGGCTGACCTTACAACGAAGGGCACCACTGCTTCCATACTGCCGGAGCCGAAGCTTTCCGGACAAAAGGTAGAAGTGCCCGGCGATATTTCTTCCGCCGCTTACTTTATTGCCGCCGGCCTTCTTGTTCCAAACAGTGAGATTCTCATAAAAAATGTAGGGATCAACCCTACCAGGGACGGCATCTTAAAAGTGGCAAAGGAAATGGGTGGCAATATTACCTTGTTAAACGTAAATGAGGAACATGGAGAGCCGGTTGCCGATATTCTTGTAAAATCCAGCTCCCTTCACGGAATTACCATCAAAGGGGAAATCATTCCCACTTTAATCGATGAGCTTCCCATCATTGCCATTATGGCTGCTTTTGCAAAAGGCACTACTACCATTATGGATGCTGCCGAATTAAAAGTAAAGCAATCCAACCGGATTGACGTGATGGTGGAAAATTTATCTGCTATGGGCTGTGACA
>CAMWWJ010000121.1 GCA_947177925.1 uncultured Lachnospiraceae bacterium | reverse complement strand
TATTTGAGCATTTGTATAGCATGTATTGATCATATTCATCTTATATCTACCATTATTTTAATACATAATTGCCATTTCTTCAACTACTACATCTAGTAGAAAATGGAAGAAAAATTAAAAAACACGACTATTTCCTATATCTTGTATCAATCATCCTGCTCCCACCTGGCTACTCCATAGGCACCACTATCCATTGTAAGTTTTCATTCCTGTATGCTTCCTTTTCCGCCCCTGTCAATGGTACAATGAATTTATCCCCCGCCTTTTGGGCTCCTTCCTTTTCCAGTTCCTCTTTTGTCCGATAGGCAGAATACTTCTTTTCTTCCTCTGACAGCGCATGAAAACTGTTTTTATCAACGAAATATTTTATATGATACACCATACCGTCCTCCATTTGAAAATAGTAATGTATGATTCCCGGTTCCCCCTTGGGCATTTCCTTTCCTCCTATATCTGTCCAGTATTGACAGCCGCTGCTTACCATTTTCATATTAGAACCTAAAATATCCTCAAGAATCATTTTTGCCTTTTTATAATTGGCAGAATATAATTGTTCAAACTCCTGATTGATTTCAACTGCATTCTCCATGCCAAACTCATTGATATGGTCATCAATCCTTTCAATCCTTCCCGTCTCTACAGCAATCATCACAGTATACGCAGTACTTTCTGATTTTTCACCAAGAAATACTAGATAGGAAGCCACCCCATTAAAGAGTATTTCTTTATCCATGGATGAAGCATCTACCCCAAACATTTTCTCTATCGCATAACCGGCTATTTCCATCGCTTCATCCTCTTCCACTTTGTGGGGAGAAGATAAAACAGCCTTCCTCTTCTCTTCATTCCTTTGCATCTGGGCAGCCAACAGCTTATACTGGAAATCCACCATCTGTAGCAAATCCTCATCCGTCAATGTCCGTTTTGGCAGAAAATATTCATGGTTCCAAATTTCAAAAACGGGATGCTCCACCTCCCTGTCACTATCTTCCATCTTGTCAACAATCTCTATTTCCTCTTCTGGAGCAAGCCCGTCCTCTTCATATCTATCCTGAAAATCCTGATAACGTGCCAATTCTTCCTCTGACATCTCTCTGGAAAAACACGCAGCTTCTGTTGCATGTTCCTTTGTTATCTTTTCCGGATCAGATACTTCTAAATACCGTTCCATACTGTTCTTATTCCCTTTTACCGCCTTTTCTTCCTGGATGTTAACCGAACCCTCTGACGCTTCTTCCCGACTGCTGGCTGGACTCTCAGCCATTTCTTCTTTTCCGCTATCGCCATATTTTTTTACGGCATTACATGCTGAAAAAAATGCCACTGCCAACATCACACAAAGAAACATGCCCACAAAAAGAAGCATGCTCTTATTCTTTTTTTTCTTCACTTCACCGAATTTCTCCTGCTTCATAAGAACTATTCTCCTCCCGTCTTTTTCTCCCATGCCTGCCACATTGTTATATGCTGCAAACCAACTTCTCTCCTCTTATAAAAAACAATATCCGTCAATTACGGTTGCAAGGTGTTTCCCAATTGACTAGAAACAACATAGACAGTACCATAGCTACTTTCAACTATGGCACTGTCAATATTGATTAGATCCTTTATAACAAATTTTCTATCTCAAAACCCCTTCTACCTTAACTGTTTTTTTACCATTTCATAATTTAAGACACCTTTTTGGGCAAGCTCTTTATTTGTCTCCCAATTCTTTTGCCATGTCTCATAGTCTTGTACCTTATATACTTCCAGGACTCCGTCTATACAATCCAAACCAACCGCATAGACATGTTCATCTTCCATAACAAATTGAAAGACCATCATATTCAATAAGACCGTATTGTTCTCGTCCGTGTTATATGCGTAGTATACTTCCTTACACTCTTTTGAAATGCCAAATGTATCTCTTAAATATTTCTCTGCTGTCTGACTTAAAGCCTCTGCTTTCGCCTCACCATCAGATACAGACATTTCTTCAGCAAGGAATTCTTTACCAGAATACAACACCTCTATCAGGCTTCCGTCTGCAGCATCCACGGAAAATGTATACGTATCTACATCTGCAAAGGAAAATTGAATCTCATAGGCAGCTAATTCCTTTGTACCAAGTCCATTAGTATCAATAGAGCATGACACTTCCATGTCTTCCGCTGTTTTTCCATACACCTTATCCAGCCATTCCTGTGCTTTTGCTACTGCCTCTTCTTCCGTAATTCCTCCATCTGTTTCAACTTCCTGTTTTGTTTCTTCTTCAGCTGCCTTCTGGGCTGCTATCTCTTCTGCATACTCTTCCTCATACCGTTCCTGCAATGCATAATTCACTTTGTTCTGATAATCGATGATCTGCAAGAGCTCTTCGTCGGTAAGGGCTCTTTCCGGAAGATAGAAATAGAGAGTCTCTGATGCAAAACAAAGCATATCTCTGTCCACTTCACTTTCATCCTCTACTCTTTTCAGTTCTCCTTCCGGAAATCTTCCGTCCTGATAATAAGCAATGCTCAGCTCTCTTTCCCGTTCTTTTTCCTCTTGTGTAAGTTCTCTGGAATATGTGCTTGCATTCTCCTGCATGGCAGAATCCACTTCCTCCACGTATTGTGTCTTTTCTTCCTGTGACATGCTCTCCATACGGGCTTTCACCAGAGAGTCCACTACTGCATGAACAGTAAAGCCTCCGACTCCCACTACTGCCAGAGCAAGCGCCGCTGCCACTGCTTTTTTCTGCCATCCATACATTTTTCGTCCATGATTGTCCTTCTGTTCTATATTTCTCAAATCCATTTCCTCCTTTTGATTATAAACTACCTTTTCCTTCCGTTCTTCATAGCCTGCAGTTTCCACAGTTTCTTTCATATTTTCCCTGACTACCTGCAGCACTTTTTTTGTAAATGAATCCGGCGTCTGCGGAAACCTCCAATTATCATACATAAGACTCCTCCTCCTTTAAAAATGATTTTAGCTGGTTTCTGGCTCTGCCCAGCCGGCTTTTTACAGTTCCCTGTGTTATCCCCAGGATTGCCGCAATCTCTTTGATTGAATATCCCTCGTAGTAAAAAAGAGTAATCACAAGCCTTTGATTTTCCTTTAACTGTTCCATAGCCCCATATAAATCAGAATAGCTTTCCACATCCATATAACATTTGTTTCCTCCATGTCCCTCATAATTCCAAACAGCTTCACTATCATCAGAAACCAATGTTATTCTGCTTTGTTGTTTTCGTATATGATAACATTCATGTATTAGTATCCGGGTCAGCCAGGTCTTGGCATATTCGTCTTTTTTTAAAGAAGACAGCTTTTGAAATGCAATCGTAATCGCTTCGCCCACTGCATCCTCACAATCAGAATCATTTCTTAAAATGGACTTGCTAACCCGGTACAGGCTATCCGTAGAATCAATCACCAGCCTGGCAAATGTTTCTTTATTCAAGACATATCTCCTTCCTCCAGCAGTAAATTTACAAATTTTACAAATAAAGTACACAACAACCTGTCATGCAAAAATATGATTTGAAGTGTTGCAACAACTTCCTGCTAAATATATACATTATACACTACAATGCAATTTATTTAGCTTTCTATTTATTAGAGGATTCAGCAAATAAAAAGGTTCCCTAAAAACATACATTTATTTATCTGATATAAATACACCTGCCTTGCACACAAAAAAGAACCCTGATTTTTTCAAGGTTCCTTTTCCTTCGTTGCCATATCACATATCCTGTTTACTTTGCTTCCCTATCGGATAACCATTTCCCTGTTGGTCGGCCGTGGCGGTTGCAGCATTGTTTTTCTTTTTGTCCCGAACCGGTCTGCTGCTTTCCCAGACACCTTTTGGGATGGTATCAATAGGCTTCTTTTTATCTGTAATCTTCATAAGGACCTCCAATGTTTTTATTAGTATTGGAATATTGGGAAAGAAATATTCGGATTTTCTTTCTTGGTATGCCTTATTTGTGGCCTCTAAAAACAATCTGTTCTACCACGGTGTCGCTAAGCTCTGCATCTGACATTGTATTTTATCTTACTTGCTGACAGTAGGGATTTTTATTTTCGCTTGCTGTTCCTATCTATGTAGGCAAGCAGTGTAATTAAAAATGTTGCAAACAGAATCAAGTTCTGAAATGAAAACATTTCCATCCGCACCACCTCCCCTCTATCTCCAGTTCGGGAGGCCGCCACCTTGCTTTCCAAAATGCTCTTCTGCAATCCTGTCTAACTGAGCACCAATCAGCTTAAAGTCCTTACTTAAATCCAGCGTCTTTACACTGATTCGATTCCCTCCCATCACAAACCTGCAATCCGGTATGATTGCCTCATCAGTTTTTGCATATAGCAACATACCTGACACATTCCCGGATTCTGTTGTATCCTGATTTTTTACATAGGTAAATATTTGATACATGTTTCCAGAATGCAGCGTTGCCTTATCATACTGTACCTGCATTGTTTTTCCATAATATTTTGCATCTATTATAAGTATCTGCTCCTTATATCTCAGGAAGATATCCGTCTGCATGATTGGAAGAAACCGTATCATTCTCTCATCTGTATCAGGAGCCAAATCCCACCTCACCTGTGCCGGCCTTACTTCAGTTAAATAAGAATGATGGCGCTTAAAGTATTCCAAAATAAACTTCTCGTATAGCCTATGCATATGTTTATCTGAAAAACTGCCCATCTTAAAGCTACCCTTTTCTGTAGTCTGAAGCATTCCATCCAAAACAAAATAGCAAACATTCATCAACATCTCATAATTCTTATTGTTTCGCTGATATCTAAGCATATCCCAACGGAACCCTGTCGGATTTATCGTATCCACTTCATCGAAAAACAAAAGCAACTTCTTCAAATCAGTTTTTCTCACATTCTTCACACCATGATCTCGCACTAGAATAGAAACTGTTGTCTTCAATATCTTGTTAAAAACATTGTTCACTGACAGTTCATCATACTCGCAAGCCAAAATTTTTTTCCTCTGAATCTGCTGATGAATGGTTCCATGAATATTAAGTTTGCCTCTCATCAACGAAAGAGTCTCACTTTTTATAATATATTCTCTATGTAAGCCCTGCTTTAACTGCTGCGAAATTCCCTTTACCAAAATTGCCGCAAACAAATCCTGCACATCATCAAAATCTTCCGCTGCAATACTCTCATAATTCTTCTGTCTAAGCACTTGAAATGCATATGCCAACATATAATAGATATTTTTAATAAAAATTCCCTTATCACTAGTCATTAAACACTCCTATTAAAAGATTTTCCCAACGCTGTACCTTTTGCTTATCATCAAACCAGTATTCCTGTAGCATTGGAATAATATCATAGTAAACCACCGATTTCATCCATTCATCCTCACATGTTTCTTGACCACAAAAATAACTGTGTCCTATGAGAAAACCTTTTCCAAGAGAGTCGTCCATCTTAATCTCTCTATTCAAATCAATAATCTGCTCTATCAAAGCATTAAATGTTTCATTCTGCAGGGACTCCTGATATGCCTTAAACCCATCAGAATTAAATCCAGGCTCCATCTCAAAGAAGCTGAAACGTCTGCGAAGAGCATAATCAATCATAGCCAGACTTCGATCTGCAGTATTCATCATACCGATAATATAGAGATTCTTTGGAACCGAAAATGCCTCGCCACTATATGCCAGTGTTGCTTTCGTTCCTCTATAATCCTTTTCAATTAACATGAGCAATTCACCAAATATCTTGCTCATGTTTCCGCGATTGATTTCGTCGATAATAAAGAAGTAATCTTTATCTGGCTGCTCTTCTGCATTTAAACAAAATTGATAGAAAATGCCTTTTTTCAGTTTAAATCCCTCTTCCTGAGGCTTATATCCCATGATAAAATCTTCATATGAATAATTCTGGTGAAACTGAATAAATTCAATTCTATCATCATCTTTCTCTCCCATCATAGAATATGCCAAACGTTTAGCCGCAAAAGTTTTGCCAACACCTGGGGCTCCTTGTAGAATCAGGTTTTTTTTGTTTTTCAAAAGCGTTACCAGAGTATCATACCCTTCCTCCGTCATATATACCTGACTTAAGAAATCGTCTTTTGTGTATGATGCATTTTTATTTTCTCTAACCTTATCTCTATACACATAATATGGTGACAAATCCATTTCCGGAACATATCTATGTTCGCGCTCAGCTACTTTGATTTTTATCCATTTCGCCGTAAGTTTACTTGCAAGTTCATCTGTAACAATTACCCCTTTTCCTAATTCAGTAAGTATCCAAAGTCCACCTTCACCTTTTTCTATAAATCCCTCATAAACCAAATAATTTCGTGCCCAGTCTATATCATTCAGCACCTGTGCAATGCCTGTAGAATTTACGTTTTTTAACTCCTCGTCTGTAATTCCATAATCCTCAATAATTTTTTGATGAACATTTAGACGCTTTCCACTACCCCCCATTTCATATAATGTTTCAACAACCGGCGCATACCATTTTGAGAATTTAGCCTCCGAATGCAGAGACTCCAAATCAACTTCTTTCTCTTGATTACAAAATCTACTCACAAAAAATCCAACATCCATGGTCATGGTTATCTTTTCAGAATCAGAATAACAGCTATCGCTTACTGCCTCTTTTAATAATTTGTCAAGCTCATTATCTTTTATAATCACTTCCCTGATTTCATTATAAAGTTTCATACCACCTTCAACATTGGCTATTCCCCCCCTTTTTTGGGGATAAAATCGCTCTCAATCGTCTTTGCTATCGCACGCACCTCTGAGTATTTGTAGATATAGTATTTGTCCGGATAACGCAGCCACAAATAAGTAGTGATAGCATTGGGAGTCTGATAATGCTGTCTCCAGGTACCATCGTCATATTTAATGCGCAACTCTTCCGCAGATTCCATAAACTGTCCAATACGCCCTGCAAGCTCCTTTGACTCATCAAAAAGATCCATGAACATAATGCGTACCACTTCTGAATCTACTCCAGCAAAAGATTTAATCATTCCTCTTGGATAATTGTTCATATTAGCCAGCAGATTATAAGTCTTATCTGTTGCTGTCATAAACATATCCAGAAAATTTTCTGCATTGATATCCCAATATTTCTGAAAATGAGCAATTGCCTCCCACTTATACTTTTCATCCTTCCAGTGATTTGGGAAATATTCTTTGTAGGCAGTAATTACCGCCGATAATTTTTCGTCATTAAACATTTTGCGCCTCCAATCAATCTCCATACATCATCTTGTAGTGCTGACTCTGCCCCATCTTCTCAAAAATCTTCTTCATTACTTTCCTGTACTGATCCGGGTCTGCAACTTCCTGTACAAGATTAAAGCCGTCAATAAAGCTATAATCATTATCAATATAAGAAAGCATCGAATATGCCAGATGATAATCCCTATCATCAATTGTACCATCTGGTCTTTTTGTAACGAAATCAACCTTATGCTGTTTAAGAATAGTGTCTCTAATCCCCTGTCCTTGATATCCACATAACTCCATAAAATAGTACTCCAAAATCCTCCTTATAACATTTAGTAGCGGGATAGATGACTGCAGTTCCTTATATTCAGCCCATAAAGCCATATATGCATTCTGTACCGGATTCACATTCTTATCCTCTTTAGACAATTCCTCTGCTCTATCCACACAAAGTGTAATAGATGACTGATTTTCACTCTTACGAATCATAAAAAATGAGACACTATCATAGAAATCCACTTGGTTATATGTAATCTCTCTGTGGAAATATGCATTATGAGTCAGAATAAAAATTTGCTTTATATAATTTCCGCCAATATCCGGATTAAGAAGTTCAATGTTATTATGGCACACACTAATCATCTCTCTTATCATGGAGCTAATATTATCTATTTCATAATTTCCGCTTAACATTCTTAGCGCATACTTCCAAAAGACAAGCTGCTGATATTCATCCCCAAATTGTCTTGCCGCAGCAGCTTTCGCCATTCTTTTACCTCCCATCTGCTTTTTTCATTTTATTATCCATATTCATATAGATTGTTTCCTTCTGCCTTTTGCTTTTTTATTTACAAAAAATTTAAAAATTAAGTATTATCTAGCCCTCCAAAACCACATTAATCCTATCAACCCATGCTGTATCTTCACTGGCAAAACAATCCATGAATTTTCCAAAATTACTACTTCCAACTACTGTATCATTATCCGGCAATCTTTTAATTCTTTCCAACATAACCATATAATTTTCCTTTGTTACTTGTCCGAAAATACTCTCCCTTTGGTCTTCTCTTGCTTTATAATTTGGCACTCCGGTACATTCCTCAATAATAGGTGCATTTATCTTTTTAGCAGGAGACTTCAAACAAATCTCTTTCCAATGTTGAATTACAATCTGCATCGTACATGGATTTCCATACATCAGCACCATATCTGCTGCTCCTTCAACGCCATGAAAATCGTCTATTTTCTGCTTAATATCAACATACTGCTCATATGGTTTTCTATCAGTGTCACAAAACATTAAAACCAAATCAAAAGAGTCATTTTGATATTTATCCTGATATCTGGCAGGTACATTTCCGTTACCATCCGCATTTTCTAAGACAATATCGTATTTTGTATTCCACATCTCTAGTGACCTTAATCTTTCTAAATATTCATATTCCTCGTCACCTTCGCATATAATACATATCTTAGTCTGTGATTTTATAGAAGGAAGCTTATTCTTCACTCACACTCCCCCTTCCTTATTTCCCTTTAAATCAAGCAAAGAATGAATCAAATCAGGCTCCGGCAATGCTCCTAATGCTCCTCTACGATATTTTTCCATAATATCCGTTGTGTCCCTGATTCCTTCCTGTGCAGTAAAGTCCGCTAAAGAATAAACGTAAACCCCTTCTTTATCCTTATGGACAAACCAGATTTGTTCTTTTCGGAACATTCTTTTGCAATCCATTAAGTTAATGTCATGCACTGTAAATATTAGCTGAGCCTCTTTGTTTAATTCATTATTAAACATTGCAACAATAGCTCTGATAAGCTTAAAGTGAATACTGCTATCCAGTTCATCCACTACCAAAATTCTACCCTGTTCAATTCCTTCAATAATATAACTTGCAAGTGCCGCAATTTTTTTTGTTCCAGTAGAATCAAATAACAGGCTGGGAACTTGGACTCCTTTGTAAGTAGAAACCAAACGGATTTGATCCATGATTTTATCAGGAATATCTAAGACCTTTTCCTCTGGTTTCCCCTCGCTTCTTTCCACATCCAACTTAATATTGTCCATATCCACATATTCAAAGTTTTCCATATATAAGTCTGCATTCTTTATAAATGAAACTATTTTCTCCTGCAATCCATTTTCAATTTTCATAAGCTCAATTGTCTTTTTCATTGGAATATTATTCATATTAATAA